>DATNNI010000088.1:0-3023 GCA_035601915.1 Xanthobacteraceae bacterium | reverse complement strand
GCACTTTTTTGAGCGGCTCGACGAGATACATTGCGGCTTGTTCAATGCCGACTGGGGTATCGATACCCCAGGCAAGCGCCGGATTCGGATAAAAGAAGCTGGGCACGCCGGCGACGAGCGGAGAAATCTGGTTCCACGGTTCGGGCAAGCGAGGATCGAGGGAGTCCCAGAACGCCTTCAACTTTGCGACCCGATCGGGTGCTTTGTTTCCCGCGATGATCGCGGCATTAATCGCGCCGATTGAGGTGCCAATAATCCAATCGGGCTCGATGCCGGCTTCATGCAGAGCCTGATAAGCTCCGGCTTCATAAGCCCCTGGTGCCCCTCCGCCTTGCATCACCAGCACCACTCGGCCTGGCAGGCTTGCACGCTCTTTCACATTCGCATTTGCCGATGTTAAGTCGCCATTCGAACCCACGATCCACCTGTCCTGTCGCCAAGTGTGCCTTATGTGACCCGAAAAGTATTTGCGCCGCGTTCGTGCTTCGGTCGAATCGGGCCTAAGAATCCGCAAAGTTGACAAAAATCGAAATAATCGGCCCGCCTGCGCGCCGCGAAAAAAAGCGCGCACCGTAGTTTGAGCGTTGTGATCTTGTCCCTTTCGTGCGACCCTTTCAACCTCCACTGGGGCGGTGGGGGCGGAGCTTGTGATGGTATCCGACCCGGAAGGCGTGTCGCCCGTGGATTTGTTGTTTTCCTTCCAGCCTGATTTTTTTGTCGGCGACGCGTTTTGAAACTTTGATGCGCGGCTCACGTTGTCGCGCAAGCACATTGTCGCGGAAGGATCATTGCCATGAACGAGAAAGGACTCCTTCGTTCAGAGTTTCGTAGGCGCGACTTGCTCGCCGGTACGGCCGTCTTGCTGCTGAGCGGTGGTCTGGGACGCGCTTCCACGATTTCCGGCCAATTGCCCTGGCAACCGAACGCCGGCGATCCGCCCGTGCGTGTGAAGGCCGGCCCTTGGCTGTTTTTCTCAGGCGATGAAGGCCGCGCGATCGAGGCGATTTCCGATCGCGTCATCCCGCCGGATCCGGAGACGCCGGGCGGCAAAGACTCAGGCTGCGCCGTTTTTATCGATCGTCAGCTCGCCGGGCCTTTCGGCGAGCAGGATGGCCTTTACGTTCGGCCGCCGTTTCAGACCGGCATGAAGAATCAGGGAGACCAGTCCGAAGGCGGCCCGAGGCACAACTATCGCTCGGGCCTCGCGGCGCTCGATAAGGCATGCAAGGCGAAATATGCCGGCAAGGAATTCGCCGACCTGTCCGATAGCGACAAGGATAAACTGCTTGGCGATCTTGAAAGCGGCGAACTGAAGCTCGACGGCGCCGACGGAAAAGCATTTTTCGCCGAAGTCATCAAAGACCTTCAGATGGGCTTTTTTGCCGACCCGATCTACGGCGGCAATCGCGACATGGTCGCGTGGAAAATGATCGGCTACCCCGGAACCCGTTACAACTACCTGGACTGGGTCGATCGCCACAACGAGCGCTTTCCTCTGCCGCCGGTCAGCATGACCGGCCGCGCAGAGTGGACGCCGAAAGCGCGGTGAGGTCAGCCATGGCGCGCAGACTGCCGAAGAAGGATGTCGTCATCATCGGCCTCGGCTGGACCGGTTCGATCATGGCCAACGAGCTGACCGACGAAGGACTTGATGTCATCGCCATCGAGCGTGGCCCGTGGCGGGACGCGCCGACTGATTTTCCGACAAACTACATGCAGGACGAGCTGCGTTACCGGATTCGCCACGAACTTTTCTTGCGGCCGGACCAGCTGACATTCACCTTCCGCAACAAGATCGATCAGATTGCGCTGCCGATCCGCAACTGGGGCGCGTTCATGCCGCCAAACGGCGTTGGCGGCGGCGGCGTGCATTGGAACGCTGAGACCTGGCGTTTCCTGCCGTCGGATTTCGTGGTCAGGACGCATCTCACCGAGCGCTACGGAGCGTCGTTCCTGCCGGACGATATGACGATCCAGGACTGGGGCGTGACCTACGCCGATATGGAGCCGTATTACGACCAGTTTGAATATCTGTGCGGCACTTCAGGCACCGCCGGTAACCTAAATGGCCAAATCCAGGACGGCGGCAACCCGTTCGAGGGACCTCGTTCACGACCCTATCCGACGCCGGGTCAAGCGCAGCCTTTTGGCCCGACATTGTTCGCCAAGGCAGCGCGCGAACTGGGTTACAAACCATTCCCGCAGCCGTCGGGAAATTTATCGAAACCCTACGTCAATCCGCTCGGGCTTCGACTTGGCCAATGCACTTATTGCGGTTTTTGCGAATGGTTCGGCTGCGGCAATTATTCAAAAGCCAGTCCGCAAACCACCGTCCTGCCGATCTTGATCCGTAAGTCGAATTTCTCGCTGAGGGACAATTCCGAAGTCATCAAAATCAATACCGACGCCTCGGGTACCCGCGCCACAGGCGTCACCTTCGTCGACACGAGCTTGCAAGAGTGGGAGCAGCCGGCCGATCTGGTCATCCTGTCGGCCTACTCGATGTTCAACGTCCAGCTCCTGCTGCACTCAAAAATCAGTCAGACCTACGATCCCGTCGCCAACACGGGTGTCGTTGGGCGCAACTTCACGCACCAAACCATCTCCAGCGTGAACGGATTTTTCGACAACAAAAAATTCAATTTCAATCCATTCATTGCCTCCGGGTCGATCGGCATGTGTATCGACGAGTTCAACGGCGACAACTTCGATCACGGCCCGCACGGCTTTGTCGGCGGCGCCTATATGGGCCAGGTGCAGACCGGCGCCCGGCCGATCGAAACGACGCTGGTGCCGCCCGGCACGCCGAAATGGGGCGCGCAATGGAAGAAGGCGGTGCGCGACAACTATCTCTCCACGGTGAAACCGGGCACCGGCGTGCACGGCAGCTTCTACTCATATCGCGACGTTTATCTGGATCTGGATCCCACCTACACGGACCGGTTCAGCCGTCCCTTAATGCGGATGACCATCGATCTCCACGACAACGAGATCAAACAAAACCGGTTCATGACCGACAAGTT
>DATNNI010000087.1:0-6617 GCA_035601915.1 Xanthobacteraceae bacterium | reverse complement strand
CGTCATTGAGGTGAACACCAGATACCCGCCAGTCGTGTGCAACACGCCCTTCGGCGTTCCAGTCGAGCCCGACGTATAGAGAATGAACAGCGGATCCTCCGCGTTCATGTGTTCGCACGGGCATTCCGCCGTCACCATGTCGGCGGCCTCGTCGTACCAGACGTCCCGGCCGGGCAGCATATTGACGGCTGCGCCGGTGCGCCTGACGACGATGACGTGGTCGACGCCGCCGGCCTTGTCGATGGCGGCGTCGGTGTTGGCCTTGAGCGGCACTTTGCGTCCGCCGCGCAAACCTTCGTCGGCGGTGATGACGACCTTCGACTTGCAGTCTTCTATGCGACCGGCAAGTGAATCCGGCGAGAAGCCGCCGAACACGACGGAATGGATGGCGCCGATCCGCGCGCAGGCCAGAATGGCGTACGCGGCTTCGGGAATCATCGGCAGATAAATAGTGACGCGGTCGCCTTTGGCGACGTTCCTGTTGCGCAGCACGTTGGCCAAGCGGCAAACGTTATCGTGCAGCTCCTTGTAGGTGATCTTCTTGGAGTCTTTCGGATCGTCGCCTTCCCAGAGGATGGCAACCTGATCGGCACGCGTGTGCAAATGACGGTCGATGCAATTGTAGGCGGCGTTCAGCGTGCCGTCTTCGAACCACTTGATGGAGACGTTGGACCGATCGAACGACGTATTTTTGATCTTGGTCGGTGCCCGATACCAATGCAGGCGCTTTGCCTGTTCCGCCCAGAAGCCGTCGGGATCGGCCAGCGAGCGCTGGTACATTTCCTGGTATTTTGCGCCGTTGATGAAGGCGCGCTTCGCCCATTCGGCCGGCACCTCGTAAACCTTCTCCGACATTTCGTCCTCCAGGCAACGCGCTTCAACCGGCGCGTTCACTCCCCTTGCGGCCATTATCGGCAGCGCTGTCGCCGTGGACAAGCGCTCCAAAAGTCTCAGTGAAACAGGCTTGTGTGGTCCTTGACACAGATCCAAAGGGCGGCGCTCAGCGCGCGGATAATCCACCCATCTTGCAAACGAGTTTCCATTCCTCCGCCGTCACCGGCTGGACCGAGAGCCGCGAGTATTTCACCAGCGCCATGTCTTTTAATTTCGGCTCGGCCTTGATGGCGGCAAGCGTCACCGGCTTTTTCAGCGGCTCAATGGCCGCCGTCGTCACCGCGACCCACGGCTCGCCCTTGCCGGCGGTCGCATCGGGAAAATGCTCGCGGATAACTTCGCCGATGCCGACCACCTGCTTCTCGTCGCCGGTGTGGTAGAAGAAGAACTTGTCGCCCTTCTTCATTTCCTGGAGATGGCGCCGCGCGGTGAAATTGCGCACGCCGGTCCACGCCTCGCCTTTGGCGCCGCTTTTGACCTGATCATCCCAGGAAAATGCTTCGGGCTCCGTCTTCAACAGCCAATACGCCATGACATTCCTCCAACATTCTTGCTCCGTCATGCCATGACGGCCAAAAATTCTACCCCTCCGCGCGAAGCGGCCGCGTCAGTAATGACTCAATGGCTTCATCCACCGTCAGCTTGCGGTCAAGAAGCGCGACAACGGCGGTGGCAATCGGCATGTCGACGTTGCGCTCGCGCGCCATGTCGACGAGGACGCCGGCGGTATAAACGCCTTCGGCCAAGCCGGCATTTATAGCGTCCGGCCGCTGTCCCTTGCCGAGATTGACACCGAAGGTGAAGTTGCGCGACTTCGGGCTCGAGCAGGTCAAGATCAAATCGCCGAGGCCGGACAACCCCATCAACGTCTCGGGCTGGGCGCCGTAGGCCCTGCCGAAGCGCATGAGTTCGGCGAAGCCGCGCGTGGTCAGCGCAGCGGCGGCGCTCGCGCCCATGCCGCGTCCGACGACAATCCCCGCGGCGATGGCGAGGACATTCTTGGCCGCGCCGCCGATCTCGACGCCGCGAACATCGCCGGAGTGGTAGGGCCGAAACCGCGCCGATCCGATCGCTTGCGCCAATTCGCTGGCGAGCTCTTCGTCGTGCGCTGCGAGCGTCACCGCCGTCGGCAGGCCGCGCGCGACGTCGGCGGCAAAGCTCGGTCCGGACAGAATCGCCGGCAGGGCGGTGGGCATGCAGGCAGCGATAATCTCGGTCATGAACTTCCGGCTGCCGCGCTCAATGCCTTTGGCGCAGACCACAATGGGCGTCTCTGCCGTGACCAAAGGCGCCAAGGATTGCGCCACGGCCCGCACCGCTTGCGCCGGCACGACCACGAGAAGAGCCGCAGGTTCGGCGGCTGCGGCGGCTTCGCCCGCGACAACAATGGCGTCGTCGAGGGTGACGCCGGGAAGAAATTTGCTGGTGCGCGTTCGCTGCAAATGCGCGGCGTGAGCCGGATCGGGCTCCCAGAGCGTCACCTTGCGGCCGGCGCGAGCGCATGTCAGCGCCAGCGCCGTTCCCCAGGCGCCGCCGCCGACGACTGCGATGTGATTGAACGTCATGAACGGTTACAGCGGCTGGCCGCGGAGCAATTTCGGCACTTCGCCGACGAGGCCCGCGGCTTCGCGGATGAAAAGATGCTTGAGGTTCGGTACCCGGTCGACCAGACCCAGCCCGATGTCGCGAACGACGCGCAACACATCGGAGCGATTAGAGAACAGGCGATTGAGTCCGTCGGTCGCAAGTCCCATGGTCATGGTATCGAACCGGCGCCAGCGCTGATAGCGTTCCAGTGTGTTCGCTGCGCCGGGATCAAGGCCCAGTCGCGCGGCATCGACAATCACTTCCGCGAGCGCCGCGACGTCCTTGAGCCCCATATTGAGGCCTTGGCCCGCAATCGGATGAATGACGTGCGCGGCGTCGCCGACGAGGGCAATGCGCTCGGCGGTGAAGGAACGGGCGACAAAAAATCCCAATGGATGAACGCGCCGCGCGCTGACGGCGGTGATCTCGCCGAGATGAAGTTTGAAGCGCCGTTCGAGTTCGGCGTGGAAGGCGTCATCGGGCAAGGCCACAAGACGTTTCGCTTCCGCAGTCGTCTCGGTCCACACAATCGACGAGCGGTTGCCCTTCAGCGGCAGGATCGCGAACGGGCCGGCCGGCAGGAAGTGCTCCATGGCGCGGCCATCGTGGCTGCGCTCGTGACTGACATTGATCACGATGGCGGACTGAGCGTAATTCCAGCCATGCACTGAGATGTCCGCGCGCTCGCGAATGGAGGAGCGGGCGCCGTCGGCGGCCACCAATAGGCGTGCCGCAACCTCGTTGCCGTCGGCGAGCGTCACACCAATCCAACCGTCATCTTCCCCTCGCCGCCGCTCGCTGCCACTCGCGGGGGGAGAGGAATTTGCGACGGCGGTTGCGCGCAAATCGACGCCGAGATCGCGCGCTTTCGTCTCCAGCGCGCCGATCAGGAAGCGGTTCTCGATCATGTGGGCGAACGGCTCGCCCGGTTCGACCTCGCCGCCGAACGTGAGAAACGTGGGCCGCACTGCGTCATCAAGCCGGCTGTCGGTGACCGCCATGTCGAGGATCGGTTGCGCCTCGCCGGCAAGCGCCTGCCAAATGCCGAGCGTTTCGAACAGCCGGCGCACCGACGTCACAATGGCGGAAGCGCGCTCGTCGTCGGCGTGGCTGCGGCCGAACATCGGATCGGCGAGAGCGACCGAGAAACCCGATCCGAGCGCTTGCCGCAAGGCGATCGCGAGCGTCAGCCCGGCAAAGCCGCCGCCGGCGATAAGCACGTCGATATGGTCTTCTCGGCCGGGCATTGCGCACGCTTGCTGCAAGGCGTTTCTGGACCGCCGTCGGAGGGCAGCATAGCATCGCGCGGAAAAGGTGCGAATTCGGCCGTTTCGGGGTTCCTCGCGGCAGATTGGAAATTATTGCATGACGACGGCCATTCAAGACGTCCTCGGCATCCTCGATCTCGAGCCGCTGGAGGTGAATCTGTTCCGCGGCCGGTCCCCGCAATCGCGCTGGCAGCGGGTGTTCGGCGGGCAAGTCATCGGCCAGGCCCTGGTCGCGGCTTGCCGCACGGTGGAAGACGTCACGGCGCGGCCGCCGCACTCGCTGCATGCGTATTTCCTGCTCGGCGGCGATCCCAAGGTGCCGATTATTTATGAAGTGGACCGTATTCGCGACGGCAAGAGCTTCACCACCCGGCGCGTCAACGCGATCCAGCACGGGCGCGCGATCTTTTCGATGGCGGTGTCGTTTCACGTCACCGAAGAAGGCTGGATGCATCAGCTGAAAATGCCGGACGTGCCGAAGCCTGATGAGCTGCCGAGCGAATCTGAGATCCGCAGCCGCTTCAAGGCGCGCGCGTCCGATCCGATCAGCCGCTATTACGAACGCGAGCGCCCGATCGAGCTTCGTCCGGTCGAATACGGCCGTTACTTCGGCGAAAAGCTCGAAGGCGATCGCTTCCACGTCTGGATACGCGCGGCCGGGCGTTTGCCGGACGAACCGGCGATCCATCAATGCGTACTCGCTTACGCTTCCGATCTGACTTTGCTCGATACCGCGCTCGTTCCGCTCGGCAAGACCGTGTTCAACGAGGACGTGATGGCGGCGAGCTTGGACCACGCGCTGTGGTTTCATCGGCCGTTTCGCGCCGACGAATGGCTGCTCTATGCCCAGGACAGCCCCAATCTCGGCGGCTCGCGCGGTCTTGCCCGCGGCTCGATCTACGCAATTGATGGCACATTGGTCGCCTCGGTGGCGCAGGAAGGCTTGCTGCGGCAGCGCCGGGCGGAGAAAGCCAAAGACGCCTGATTGTGAATCCGCCTAAGCGGAACGGCGTGCTGCGATCGCGTCATTCGCACCAAGAAGTAATTTAACGCAGCCGGAATTGCCGATATGGTGCCTTGTTTGGTATTGCGCCGGGTGTAACCATGAAGCTCGTCACCGCCATCATTAAACCGTTCAAGGTCGAGCAGGTGCGCGACGCGCTTCTTGCCATCGGCGTCCACGGCATGACCGTGACCGAGGTCAAAGGCTACGGGCGCCAGAAGGGGCACACCGAGATTTATCGCGGTGCCGAATATGTCGTGAACTTTCTGCCGAAGATCCGCATCGAGGTCGCCGTTCCCTCCGACCAGGCGGATAAGGTGGTCGAGGCCATCGGCATCAGCGCCAAAACCGGCCAAATCGGCGACGGCAAAATCTTTGTCACCCCGATCGAGCAGGCGGTGCGGATCAGGACCGGCGAAACCGACGCCAACGCCCTCTAACGCCGAAAACGGGCAGCTCCCTAGCGTTTCGCCTATTTTTTAGGCATGAAGTGGCGTTTTGAGTCGGCCCGGGCGGTCTGATCGTGACGCGAATTTGAGCAAATACGCGCTTCCGACCTGCGATTTATACCCTCTCGGTACTTGGCACGCCCCTTGATTCCCTCGGCCCGAGACGCATGCGGCGCCTCAGCAGGGCGCCGGAGCGCAAGTCTGTCGCGCAAAGCGGCGGCCAAGGAGATTGAAACGATGAAAATCGTCACCGCCATCATCAAGCCGTTCAAGCTCGATGATGTTCGCGATGCATTGACCCGAATTGGCGTCCAGGGCCTGACGGTCACCGAAGTCAAAGGTTACGGCCGCCAGAAAGGACACACCGAAATCTATCGCGGCGCCGAGTACGCGGTCAGCTTCCTGCCGAAGATCAAGCTCGAAATCGCCTGCGCCGCCGATCAGGTCGAAAAAGTCGTCGAGGCCATCACCGCCTCGGCGAAGACCGGACAAATCGGCGACGGCAAGATATTCGTTTTTGGCCTCGATCACGCCGTGCGCATCCGCACCGGCGAGACCGATGCTGCCGCGCTTTAGCCCACCCGCACCCGCCTTTCAGGGAGAGGAGACTGTTATGGAACTTAAGAATTTTTCGCGTGCGGTGTTGTGCGCGCTTGCCGCGGTAGTTTTCCTCGCTCTCCTGTTCAGCCCGCCGGTACTGCATTCGTCATTTGCGCAAACCGCAACCGACACCGCCGCTGCGGCCGCGCCTGCCGCGCCGTTGGCCTGCGACGGCGTCAAGGTGACGGAAAATTGCACGCCGAATTCGGGCGACACCGCCTGGATGCTGACCTCGATGGCCATCGTGTTGATGATGACGCTGCCCGGCTTGGCTTTGTTCTATGGCGGCATGGTGCGCAAGAAGAACGTCGGCGACACCGTGATGACGAGCTTCGCCATAACCTGCCTGATCAGTATTTTATGGTTGTTCTTCACTTACAGCCTGGCGTTCCGCAGCGGCACGCCTTTCATCGGCGGGCTCGACCGCGCGTTCCTGCAAGGCATTGTCAGCAACACCTTCAAAGACGGCGTCGCACAGAATATCGGCACGCCCAACTCGTTGGCGCCGACAATTCCCGAGACCGTCTATTCGATGTTTCAGTTGACCTTCGCGATCATCACCGCGGCACTGATCGCCGGCTCGTTCGCCGAGCGGATGAAATTCTCGGCCATGCTGTGGTTCATCGGCTTGTGGGCGATCTTCGTCTATTCGCCGGTCGCGCACTGGGTCTGGGGGCCGGATGGCTTTTTCAACTCGGCAAACGACAAGGCGTGGTTTCACGTGCTCGACTTTGCCGGCGGCACCGTCGTGCACGTCAATTCTGGCACGGCGGGACTGATGGCGGCGCTGATGCTCGGGAAGCGCAAAGACGCCGC
>DATNNI010000086.1:0-2011 GCA_035601915.1 Xanthobacteraceae bacterium | reverse complement strand
CAGGTTGGCGCGAGCCAGATCCATGTCGGTGAACGACAGCTCGTCGGCGGCGCGGCCGGGAATCAGCCACTCCTCTTCGATCCAGATGGATAGCGTGGCCCGATCGAGTTGCGTGCGTTCGAGAAACTCCCGCTCGGTGATCATGGCTCACATCTCCTGTCGCGGATCATAATTCGACGCCGGCGTCCAGCCGGCGAGGAAAGTTTCGAGCTCGGGCTCGGCCTCCGTCGGCATCATCACCTTGAGCTTGACCAGTTCGTCGCCGGTGCGCCCCCGCGTCTTCACGCCCTTAGCCCGGAGGCGCAGCACGTCGCCGGTGTTCGATCGCCCGGGGATTTTGAGCATGACGCTTCCCGTGGTCGTCGGCGTTCTAACTTCAGCCCCGAGCGCCGCCTCTTTCACGGTAACGGGCAAATCAAGGAGTATATCGGCGCCTTCGCGGGTGAAATAGCGGTGCGGCTTGACCACGATCTGCACCAGCGCATCGCCCGGCGGGCCTTCCCCGGGGCTCGGCGCGCCCTTGCCGCGGAGTCTCAGCGTCTGCCCGTCCTCGACGCCCGCCGGAATGGTCACATCCAACGTCCCGCCTTGCGGCAATGTGATCGTGTTGATGGCGCCGTTCACGGCGTCGAGGAACTCGATCGGCAGTTCGTAATGCAGGTCCGCGCCGGGTCGGCGCCGCGCTTGCTCGGCGCTTCGGCGCAAGAGCTCCGCGAACAGATCGTCGCCCTGCGCAAAGTCCCCGTAAGCCGAATGGCCCTCATAGGGGTGGCCGCCCTCGGCGGCGTAATCGCGATAATAGCGGGCGTTCGGAGGCGCCTTTTCCGCCCCCGAGGCGTCGATCTCGCCAGCGTCGAAGCGCCGCCGCTTCTCCGGGTCGGAAAGCAGATCGTTGGCCGCGGCGACTTCCTTGAACCGCTCCTCGGACGTCTTGTCGCCCGGATTGAGATCCGGGTGCAGTTTCTTGGCCAGTTTTCGGTAGGCGGTGCGGATCTCGTCGGGGGAAGCGGTCTTGGCGACGCCGAGGGTTTCGTAAGGGTCTTTCATACGCGGGATCCGTCGCGGGCGAGGCCGGTCAGCCTTAGCAGAAATGCCGGCAGTGTATCCAGGCGACTGGGGCGCGTCCTCACGTGCGCGTCAAACGAGCTGGCTACCTTGCGCGCGCCTTGGCGGTAATTCGCGCCTGGCTACATCTAAATTGCGAAATCGCGCAATCGTGTTCCACAAGGTGCGACGCGATGATTGACTTGTGACCAAAATAGAGCAAAAACGAGGCAAGACGCTTCATCCTAGGGCAAAATTGCCGCAGCGCTCGCGTGAGTTTGCGGCCGCAACGGAGGGAACACCATGTCGGGCACGATTATCAACCTTATCATCCAGCTCATTGCCGGAGCGATCGGCGGCAATGCGGTCGGCGCGGCGGCAAAGAATGTGAGCCTCGGAACCACGGGCAACACCATTGCCGGCGCTCTTGGCGGCGCGGCCGGCGGGTCACTCCTGACCTCGCTCATCCCGATGCTGCAAGGGGCCACCGGCGGCATGGACATCGGCGCGCTTGTCGGCCAACTGGTTGGTGGCGGCGTATCCGGCGCGATCGTCTCGGCGATTGTCGGCATGGTCATGAACAGCATGAAGAGCGCCTAAGCGCTTTCTTCGTTGCCAGCGAAACATTGCTGTCCACTTCGGTTCTTTATCGCTAGGATCGTCCGCGGCCCGAGAAGGCGCCCGTTTTCCAATCGACCAGCGCGCCGCCGGCGTCAGGAGCATGAGTCATGGGACTGATCAGTTTCGTCAAGAGCGCGGGCGAGAAGCTCTTCGGCGCAAGCGAGGCGAAGGCGGCGACGCCAGACGCGCTGCAAAAGGAGCTTGAGAAGCACGGCCTCGACACGTCGGGCGTGAAGATCACTGTCGACGGGGACAAGGTGCATGTGACGGGCAGCGCCCCAACCACGGAGCAAGCGGAAAAGATCGCCGTTGCGCTCGGCAACACGGTCGGCGTGCAGACGGTGCA
>DATNNI010000085.1:0-3249 GCA_035601915.1 Xanthobacteraceae bacterium | reverse complement strand
CGCGCGAGCGCGGCAGCAAGATCACCTGCAAGGCGTGCAACGGCACCGGTCGGGTCGAGGCCAAAACAGCGCGCGCCTCCTGATCGGCGCTATACACTCGCCTTCGCCGCGGACTGAACTTCTTCAAGCCTAATCCTTTCGGAAAGCCGGCATCGCCCCGCTGAGTCAGACGGCGCATTTGCGACTTTTCCCTCCCCGCGCCTTAACCGGCGTACCGCTACACTTCGCCGTGCTACAAACCGCAGCGGCCGTTTCGCCGAGCGGACCGATATGGGGGGCGATCATGGCGGATCGGAAATGGTACATCGCGAATGCCGGCCGGCAGGACGGCCCGTATTCGGACGAGCAACTGCGCGCGCTCATCGCCGGCGGCCGGGTCGACGCCGACACGCTGGTGTGGTCGACCGGCATGGAAAACTGGACCAAGGCGGGCGCGATACCCGGCCTGATCGGCAGCGGGCAGCGGCCGCCGCCGATCCCCTCGTCTGCCGCCGCGCCCCCGCCGCCGGGCGCCGTGCAACACTTTGCGACCCAAGCCTTTGCAACGGACGTGCGGGTATGGCCGCTGCTCGGCCGCGCTATCGTCATGGCGCTCGGGCAATTGTTGATCGTGCCGGCGCCGTGGGCGGTGACGAGTTTCTATCGCTGGTTCGTCGGGCATCTGCACGTGCCCGGACACCAGCGTGTGGCGTTTGCCGGCCAGCCCGGGGACATCTGGTACATTTTCATCCTCAACGCGCTGTTGGGCTATGCCGGCGTTGTTAACTCCTATCTGCCGCTCATAACCATTGTGCTGACGCCGCTGTTTCTCCTCATCATCACGCGCTGGTTTGTGCGCAATCTCACTTGGGACGGTCAGGCCGCGCCGCTCCGCTTCACGGCGACCTATTGGCCGATGCTTGGATGGTATCTGCTCGTGATCGTCTCCGTGTTCAGCATCATCGGCTGGGCCTGGGTATGCACGGCATGGACGCGCTGGATGTGCCGCCGGGTCGAGGGCGGCGCGCACGCGTTGCAATTCACCGCCAGCGGCTGGGGACTGTTGTGGCGCGCGGTGCTGTTTGCGCTGTCGTGCATTTTCATTGTGCCGATCCCGTGGACCTTCCACTGGTACATACGCTGGATGGTGTCGCAATTCGCGCTCGGCAAGAGTGAACAGGCGCTGGCGGCGTAACTAAGAGACACGCTGCGAAAACGCCTCTCCCCGGCCGGGAGAGGTGGTCAAATCCTCTAGCGCAACGACCAAGATTCGTATGGCAGACGGGAGGTTGCGGCGATATCCTTAAACCCATGCGCGCTCTCGACGCCGCTCATCTCGGGCTGATGCTGCTGGCGCTTACGCTGGCTTACGTCGTCCCGTTCGAGCTGTTGTTGTTCGCCTATGTCGTGCTCGGTCCGGCGCACTACGCCACCGAGATTTCCTGGCTGCACGACCGCAAATATTTCGTGCCGCATCACGCCGTGGCGCTGGCGCTCGCCGCGGTCGCGATCCTGATTGCGTTTCTCGACAGCGCGTCGTGGTTTGGCTTTGTCATCTGGGGCAGTTTGGTCGTCTGCGCGCTGATCGTGACCGCGGATAGCGGCATGCAGGTGATGTTGCTGTTTGCCGGAGCCGCCGCTCTGACTTTGATCATGTACCTTAATGCGCCGTGGCTGGGCGTGATCGGGATCTTGCTGCCGACATTGATCCATGTGTCGCTGTTTACGCTCATTTTCATGGCGCTGGGCGCGCTGCGGTCGCGCAGCGCCTTTCAAGGCGCGCTGATCGCCATCTATATCGCGGCGATCCTGCTCATCATCCTTGCTCCACCGTCGGCGGCGACCGCCATCCCCGTATTCGCCACAGCAGCGAAGACCTATTTCGGAAACGTCGCCCCGGCACTAAGCCACGTCTTCCGCGTCCGTGGCATGACGCTCGACGGCCGGCTGACCGGTCTGTTGGCTTTCGTTTACACCTATCACTACCTGAATTGGTTCATCAAAGCCGAGGTCATCCGCTGGACCAACATCCCGCGCAGCCGGCTCGCGGTAGTGGTCGGCGCCAGCGCGGCATCGACCGCACTTTATTTTTATGATTACACGATCGGCTTCGCCGTGCTGCTGGCGTTCAGCCTGCTCCACGTCGTGCTCGAATTCCCGCTCAATGCGCTTGCCGCGCGCCAACTCGGCGCAGCGCTATGGCGAACGGCACAGCCGAAACGCCCAGTCCGCGCCGGCCCGGCGCGGCGTCCCTGAAAGGTGGCCCGGACGACCGCCAACACAGAGCAACCGGCGCTACAGCTTGAAAAGCTTCTCGGCGTTGCCGTGAGCGATGCGCTCGCGGTCGGCAGCGCTGACCGGTAATTGCGTGAGAAAGGCGCGCGCGTCCGCCATCGACTGATAGGGATGGTCGGCGGAAAACATGATGCGCTCGACGCCGCCGAGCTCGAGCAACAGCGCGAGGAACGTCGCCGGATAATTAAAGCCGCTGATTGTGTAGTGCACGTTGTCGCGCAGATACGCGCTGATCGGGCGCTTAAGCTTGGTGACCTCCGGCGCCATGATGTCGACGCGGCGAAACATGGCCGCCAGCCCCTCGCCGAGATGGCCGATGATGATTTGCAGCTTCGGATAGCGATCGAACGCGCCGCCGAGGATCAGGCGAATGATGTGCACCGCGGTTTCGATGTGCCAGCCCCAGCCGGGGCCGGAGAACATCTCGGTGACCAGCGGTGAGAAGCCGCCGAACGACGCGTCGATCACCGGCTGCGGCGGCTTGGTCGGATGCAGATAGATCGGCACGCCGAGCTTTTCCGCGGATTCGAGGATCGGCCAAAAGAACTTGTCATCGAGATAGCGTCCGCGATGATGGCCGTTGATCACGGCGCCGGCGAATTTTTGCTCGCGCACGCGCCGCTCCAGCTCCTGCGCCGCCTTCTCCGGCTCACCGGTCGGCAGCACGGCAAAGCCGCCGATGCGCTTTGGATTTTTCTTGATCGCGGCGGCGAGGAAATCGTTGGTGTCGCGGACGATTGCCGCCGCGTCGGCCTTCTCCAATTGCTCGACGCCCGGCGCGGTCAGCGAGACGATCTGCATGTCGATGCCGGCCGCGTCCATGGCGGCGATACGCTTGTCGCCGAGGTCGCACAATTCGGGGATCAGTTTCTTGGCGCGGGCGTTGTTGAACTTTTCCGCCTGCTCCTTGAGATCGCGCCCCGGACCGTCGAGAAACGCCGGAGTGGCAAAGTGTTCTTCGAGCGTGATGGTGCG
>DATNNI010000084.1:0-4508 GCA_035601915.1 Xanthobacteraceae bacterium | reverse complement strand
CGTCGGCGCCCCACATGCGGCCGGATTCGCGGATCATCGCCGGCATCGAAGCGTCGATGATCACGTCGCTGGGCACGTCGAGTCCTGTGATTCCCTTGTCGGAATTGACCATGGCGAGACCCGGTCGTTTCGCGTACTCGGCTTTGATGTCGGCTTTGATCGCTGCTTTTTCGGCTTCCGGCAGCGTCTCGATCTTCGTCAGCAGATCGCCGAAGCCGTTGTTGAGATTGACCCCGAGACGCTTGAGCGCAGCGGCGTGCTTCTCGATCACATCGGCGAAAAATGCCGAAACGGCATGGCCGAACACGATGGGATCGGAGATCTTCATCATGGTCGCTTTCACGTGAAGCGAGAACAGCACGCCTTCTTTCTTGGCGGCTTCGATCTGCTCGGCAAAGAAGGCGCGCAGCGCTTTGCTGCTCATCACGGCGGCGTCGATGATCTCGCCGGCCTGTAGCGGCGTCTTCGCCTTCAGCACCGTGACGGCGCCGTCGGCGGCGGCGAGCTCGATGCGGGCGTTGGTCGCCACAGCGACGGTAGTCGAGACTTCCGAGCCGTAGAAATCGCCGCCCGACATGGACGCCACGTGCGATTTGGAATTGGAACTCCAGGCGCCCATCTTGTGCGGATTGTTGCGCGCGTATTGCTTGACCGCACCGGCCGCGCGGCGGTCGGAGTTTCCTTCGCGCAAGACCGGGTTGACGACGCTGCCGAACACCTTGGCATAGCGAGACTTGATGTCCTTCTCGGCGTCCCTCGTGGCGTTGTCCGGATAATCCGGAACGTCGTAGCCCTTGCCTTGCAGTTCCTTGATCGCGGCCTTGAGCTGCGGGATCGAGGCGGAGATGTTCGGCAGCTTTATGATGTTGGCTTCGGGCCTGGTCGCCAGCTCGCCGAGTTCGGTGAGTTCGTCGTCGATCCGTTGCGCAGGCCTGAGTTTCTCGGGGAAATTGGCGAGGATGCGACCGGCCAGCGAAATGTCCTTCAGCTTCACGGATACACCTGCCGCGCCCACAAAGGTTTCGACGATCGGCAGCAGGGAATAGGTCGCCAGCGCCGGGGCTTCATCGACCTTTGTCCACATGATTTCGAAATTTGGCATGCTTGCACCTCTGGTCGCCGAGCTAGTTTTGGGCCCACCGAAATTGAACATTGGCGGGCGCGGGGAATCGCTCCTCTTGGCTCCCCTGGGCCCTTCAATGAATTGTTCTTGGCGCGGAGACCGCCAACCGGGAATTCGACTGACGGGGGTTTCGGCGCGCGCCCTATAGCATCCGCACAGCGGCGGAGAAAGCGGGCCGTAGGCCGCTGCCTGGTCGAGCCGCAGCGTGCCGAGAACATAGGCAGTGCGCCGGCCGCTGGCGGGGTTCAGCAAAACGGAGTAACTTCGCCAGGTGCCCATCCGGCGTCTTGCGTCGGGCATCAAGCACTGCGCCTCGATCCGAACGCCGCTTGTGCGGCCGCGACAGCAGCGAATCGCCGGATGGACGACTACTCCCTTGCCAAACCCGTATCCGGACGCTCCGCGCGCGTGGTCTTCGCCGGAGAGCGGACAGACTTCATCAGGCTGGTGCGGCGGGGCGCGCTGCTCGAACTCGTGACCGCCGGCTTCTACCGGTTCTGGCTCGCGACCGATATCCGGCGCGTCCTCTGGTCGGGCACGTCTATCGAGGGCGATGCCGCGGAATATACCGGCACCGCACGGGAGCTCCTGATCGGCTTTCTGTTCGCGCTTGCGATCCTGGTGCCGATCTATCTCGTCTATTTCCTGATCGGCATTGAGGTCGAGCGGGCCAAGGCGTTCGCCAGCTTGCCGCTGTTTCTGTTCTTTTATGCCTTCGGCCAATTCGCGATTTTCCGCGCGCGGCGTTACCGGGCGACGCGGACGGTGTGGCGCGGCGTGCGATTCTGGATGTCCGGATCGGGCTGGGCGTATGCGTGGCGCGCTTGCCTGTGGACGGTTGCGACGTTTTTCACCTTGGGTCTGTTGCTGCCGTGGCGCGAGAGCGCGCTCGAGCGCTACAAGATGCGGCATCTGCATTACGGCGACTTGCCGGCGCGGTTCGAGGGCACCGGCTGGACGTTGTTCAAGCGCGGCTGGTGGCTGTGGCTGCTGTCGTTCCCGCTCATCACCATTCCATTCATCTATCCGGCGTATCGCGCCATCCTGTGGCGGTGGTGGATCGACGGCGTGCGGTTCGGCACGGTGCGTTTTGAGTCTGCCCTGCGCACCGGCGGTTTGATGGGACTCTACTGGGCGACCATCGGTTGGATCGTGCTGTTCATGTCGCTTGCCGGCGGGGCGCTCGGGATCGTTACTGCCGCGCTGCCGCATCTGATCGGCGCCCCCGCGGGGGCCGCGGGCATCATGTGGTTGATACGCCAGCATTCCATTTTGATGTTCGCCTTGTACATCGCGAATTACCTGGCGATCGCTTTATTTGCGAGTTTTGTGGTGCGCATCTATCTGGTCCGCGGCGTTTGGGAGCGTGTCGTAACGTCAGCCACCGTCCGTAATCTCGAGAGCGCGGACGATGTCCGCGCGATGGGTGATCTCGCGAGCGCGTTGGGCGAAGGATTAGTCGATGGTCTCGATGTCGCCGGATTTTGACGCCGGCGGTGACGTGCCGCCGCCGCTGCCGGCCGAAGCCTCCGCGCCGTCGCCCTCGATTTATTTTGATGGTGTCACCAACCGCAAACATGCGGTGACGCTTCGTTTTGAGTCCGATCATCTCGACATCGTCACAAATGATTCAGGCGTTACCGCGTGGCGCTACGATGACGTGCGCATGGTCGACGGCGTGCCGGGCACGCTGCGTCTCAAATGTGTTACTGGATTGCCGCTGGCGCGACTGAATGTTTCCGATGCGGCGACGCAAGCCGAGATTCGCGACCGCACGAAGTCCCTTGAAATCGACCGCGGCAGCCCGCAGACCGGCCGGATCGTCGGTTGGTCGCTTGCCGCCATCTGTTCGATCGTCCTGATCGTGGCGTTCGGCGTGCCGCTCGTCGCCGAGCGCATGGTCCCACTGGTGCCGATGTCGTTCGAGCGCCGGCTCGGCGGGGTGGTCGACAATCAGGTGCGGTTGATTTTCGGGGGCAAGACCTGCACCGATCCGGAAGGCAATGCCGCCTTTGCCAAGATGGTCGAAAAGCTTCGCGAGGCGAGCCGTCTCGAAACCCCGTTACAGACGGTGGTGCTGGCGACATCCATTCCCAACGCCGTGGCGCTGCCGGGGGGAAAAATTTATCTGCTCAATGGACTGCTGCAGAAGGCGAACGATCCGGATGAAATCGCCGGCGTCATCGCCCACGAAATGGGCCACGTTGCTCATCGCGACCAAGTGCGCGTCATGATCCAGAATGGCGGCACGTCGTTTCTCATTGGGCTCTTGTTCGGCGACATCACCGGCTCGGCAGCAGCGATCTTCGCGGCCCGGAGCTTGATCGACGCGTCGTATTCGCGCCAGGCCGAGGGCAACGCCGACGCGTTCGCGATCGAGACCATGCATGCGCTCGGCCGTTCGCCGGCGCCCATGGGCGAGCTGTTGTTTCGCGTCACCGGGGCGCAAGGCAATAACTCCATCGGGATTCTGGCGAGCCATCCGTTGACCGAAGAGCGCCGGGAATTGATGCGGCGCGAGGACCGCGCGGCGACCGGTGCGGAGATTCTGTCAGCAACCGAATGGCGTGCGCTTAAAAACATCTGCCGTGGCCAGCGCGCCAAATAGCGGGGCGAATCTTGTCCGACGCCACCTCGACGAAAGCATGACCGCCGTGCATTACAGGCGCCATGCCCGGTGCCGGAACCGACAAGACCAAGGATTGGGTGGCACCCGCCGGCCCGGTTATCATTTTGGTCGAGCCGCAGCTTGGCGAGAATATCGGCGCGACCGCCCGCGCCATGGCCAATTTCGGTTTGTCGCGCTTGCGGCTGGTCGCGCCGCGCCAGCCATGGCCGAATGACAAGGCGCGGATGATGGCGGCGGGCGCCGACGCCATTCTCGACAGCGCAGAACTTTACAACAGCTTCCCGGCAGCCATTGCCGACTGCACGTTCGTCTTGGCCGCGACCGCGCGCGCCCACGATCAGGCCAAGCCCGTCGTCGGGGCGCCGGAGGCAGCGGCCCTGATGGCGCCGCGGGTCGCTTCGGGCGGTACCGTCGCTATCGTCTTCGGCCGCGAGCGCAACGGCCTGGAAAACGACGAGATCGCGCTCGCCGATCGCATCCTCACCCTGCCGGTCAATCCCGCTTTCGCCTCGCTCAATCTCGCGCAGGCGGTGGTGGTCGTCGCCTATGAGTGGTTCAAGGCGGCAACCGGCGGCGCGCTGCCGTTCGCAATGCCGCAAAAATCCGCGGCGGCGCCGAAGGAGCAGCTTTTCTCCTTCTTCGCTTCGCTCGAGCGCGAATTGGAAAAAGTCGAATTTTTTCGCCCGCCTGACAAGCGCGACACCATGCAGATCAACCTGCGCAATATCTTTACCCGCATGGCGCCGACCCGGCAGG
>DATNNI010000083.1:0-2754 GCA_035601915.1 Xanthobacteraceae bacterium | reverse complement strand
CGCCGAAAATTTGCAAAAGCTCAACGAGCGGCTCGCCGTCATCGACCGGGCGCAAAAAAATATCACCGAGCTGTCGACCCAAGTCACCTCGCTGCAGGGCGTGCTCGCCAACAAGCAGGAACGTGGCGCGTTCGGCCAGGGCCGGATGGAGTTGATTGTGCGCGATGGTCTGCCGAAGGAATGCTACGAATTCCAATATACGCTCTCCAACAGGCTGCGGCCGGATTGCGCGGTGTTCCTACCGGACCAGCGTCCGTTGGTCATCGATTCGAAGTTCCCCCTGGAAGCGGTAACCGCTTATCGAGACGCCAAGGGCGACGACGCGCGGCGGCAGGCTGCCGCGCGGGTTCGCACCGACATCGGCAAGCATGTCGCCGACATCGCGCAAAAATACCTCATTCCCGGCGAGACGCAGGATTTGGCGCTGATGTTCGTGCCGTCGGAATCGGTATATGCCGACTTGCACGACGGCTTTGACGATGTCGTGCAAAAAGCATTTCGCGCCAACGTCGTCATCGTTTCGCCGTCGCTGTTGATGATCGCCATTCACGTTATTCAGCAGATCCAGAAGGATGCGCGCATGCGCGAGGCGGCAGGGCGCATCCAGGCGGAAGTCGGGTTTCTGGTCGATGATGTCAGGCGGATGAGCGAGCGGGTCGCCAAGCTCGGTCAGCATTTCGGGCAAGCCAATGAGGATGTGCGGCAAATCCTGATTTCCACGCAGAAGATCGAGCACCGCGGCACGCGAATCAAGGACGTGGAGTTCACCGACGAGGCGGTTGCGGCCGCCGTGATTCCCGCACCGATGCTGCGCAAGCTCGAGGCCGGGGAATAGGTCGTTTGCGCCCGTCTTTTACCGAGGCGCTTGCCGTCTATTTGCAGCGGCGGGTGCTTGTCGTCCTGCTGCTCGGTTTTTCCAGCGGTCTGCCGATCGTGCTGGTCGGCGCGACCCTGCAAGCGTGGATGAAGACGAGCGGCATCGACGTCAAAACCATCGGCCTGTTCGCAGCGGTGGCGTTGCCCTACAACATCAAATTTTTATGGGCGCCGCTGGTCGACGCGCTTGACGTTCCGTTTCTGGCGAAAGCGTTCGGCCGCCGCCGCGCCTGGTTGTTGTTGTCCCAAGCCTGGCTGATCGCGGCAATCGCGTTGCTTGGATGTTGCGACCCGGTGACCTCGGCTTTTCTGGTCGCGGTCGCCGCGTTCATCGTCGCCGCGGCCTCGGCGACGCAAGACATCGTGGTCGACGCCTTTCGCGTCGAGAGCCTGCCGGAGAACGAGCAGGCCGCCGGCATGGCTTCATACGTCGCCGCCTACCGCGTTGGCGCGCTGACGTCAGGCGCGGGCGCACTCCTTGTTGTGACCGCACTGCGCGGATTGTCGTTCGGCGATCGCGCGGCCTGGACCGGCTGTTATCTGGCGATGGCTGCGCTTGTCGTCGTCGGCGTGCTGGCAACCCTGCTCGCGGTCGAGCCAGCGTCTTCGGCGGCGGCCGAAGCCGAACACGCGCGCCCGTCGCGCCGCAACTCGATCAGACGGGCGCTGCAATCGGCGCTCGACAGCTTTCGCGATTTCCTCACGCGCAAGCTCGCGGTGGCTGCATTGGCGTTTGTCGCCTTGTTCAAACTCGCCGATGCGCTCGCTTTCGCGTTATTGACGCCGTTCGTCCTCGATCTTGGATTTTCGCTGCCGCAGCTCGCCGCCATCCGCAATGGTGTCGGTTTTATTGTCGCGGTGCTCGGTGGTTTTGTCGGCGGCCTTATTGCGCGCGCGTTGCCGCTTTCGGCGAGTCTATGGGTCGGGGGTATTTTGCAAACGGCGATGATTCTAGCGTTTTCCTGGCAGGCCGTCGCCGGCAACAGCGTGCCGATGCTGACCTTCACGACGACCATTGAATTTTTCACCGACGCGGTCGGTACCGTCATCTTCGTCGCTTACCTGTCGGCGCTGTG
Organism: Xanthobacteraceae bacterium; assembly: GCA_035601915.1. Lineage (GTDB taxonomy): Bacteria > Pseudomonadota > Alphaproteobacteria > Rhizobiales > Xanthobacteraceae > BOG-931. The sequence continues at coordinate 802 of DATNNI010000083.1, read as the reverse complement.
TAACAATCCTCTGTACACCGCCACCCAATATGCGTTGCTGACCGCGCTCGCCGCGCTCGGGCGCAACGTCTTTGCGCTTGGCACCGGATATGTCGCGCACGCCGTCGGATGGGCCTGGTTTTTCGTGCTTTGCGCGCTCTCCGGCCTGCCGGCGCTCGTGCTTCTAGCCTGGCTTCAGCGGCACGGCCATTTCGACGGATTGGCGGCGAGAAAAAAGTGACAAAGCGGCGTCGTGAGGGGGGCGCTTTTGAGCTTCCCGGTCAATGGCATATCGGAGGCTGGCGCGGGCTCGCCATGCGGTGCTAGGAGATTGCGTCATCGAGGCGCAATGCGGAGATGTGCAGGATTCGTAAAAAAGTCTTTTTGTAAGGATCGGATAGCTATACTGCGCGTTCCGACTTGTAACGCTCCCCAAAAACGGTTGCCTCGCGTCCCACATGGACATCCTTCTGGTTAAGATATTCGCGACTGCGCTGGCTCTCAGTGAAGTCATGACCCAGCCGCAGGCGGTCAAAACGCATTTTGACCCGGCACAGGATCGCGGCGAGGTGGTGCAGATATTGCGCAACGGGTGCGCGCATATGCGCGCCGCGTTCGACATCGAGTCCATCAACCTCGACGACTTGATTTCGACCGCGCTGGACGACCCCAAGGCGCTGTGCGCCAGCGCCAAGGCGTTTCACGGCATTAATTTCGCCGACCTCAACACCGCCTATGGGCAATTCTGCAAGAACGAGAGCGTCGATAACCCGGTCGTCGACCTGGGGCAGGTGATCGAATTCTTCAACGGCGCGGCGACCGA
>DATNNI010000082.1:0-3635 GCA_035601915.1 Xanthobacteraceae bacterium | reverse complement strand
ATGCCGCCGTCGAACCAAACCTCCATCGACGATCCGGCGGCGTCGACGATCTGGGGCAGCACCGAAATCGAGGACGGCGCACCGTCAAGCTGGCGGCCACCGTGGTTCGACACGACAAGGGCCGACGCGCCGGTCTTGGCGGCGAGGCGCGCGTCCTCGACGTCAAGAATACCCTTGAGGATGAGCTTGCCCGGCCAGAGACTCTTGATCCACTCGACGTCCTTCCAATTCAACGTCGTGTCGAACTGACTGGCGATCCACACCGAGAGCGAATTGACGTCGTCTTTGTCGCCGCTGACATAGCCGGCGAGATTGCCGAACGTTCGGCTTCGCGCGCGCGCCACGCTCGCCAGCCATGCCGGCTTGGTGGCGATGTTGAGAATCTTGCTGACAGTCCACTCCGGCGGCACCGTCATGCCGTTTCTGATGTCGCGATGACGCTGGCCGAGAATCTGCAAATCGACGGTCAGCACGAGCGCGCTGCATTTGGCCGCCGCCGCTCGCTCGATCAGGGAACGCGCAAAGCCGCGATCCTTCATGACGTAGATCTGAAACCAAAACGGCTTGTCGACCGCGGCGGCGACTTGCTCGATCGAGCAGATCGACATGGTAGAAAGGATGAAAGGAATGCCGGCTGCGTGCGCGGCGCGGCAAGCCAGCACCTCCCCGTCGCCGTGCTGCATACCGAGCGCACCGATTGGCGCCAAGGCGAGCGGCAGCGAGACGGGTTCCCCAAGCATCGTGGTCTGCGTGCTGCGCTGCGATACATCGACGAGAATGCGCTGCCGCAATTTGATCCGCTCCAAATCCGCGCAATTCGCGTTGAGCGTTTGCTCGGCGTACGACCCCCCATCGGCATAGTCGAAGAACGCTCGCGGAACCCGCCGGCGCGCCGCCTCTCGCAGATCTTCGATACAGGTCATGGTTCGCATGGCAGGACGATCCCCCGGCTGTTTGGTTTTCGATAGCACAAAGCGGCCGCGGGTTCGCGCCGCTGGAACATCGGCCTCCCGCCCGGTGTTATGTCCACGACCCTAATCCGCCCTCGATGGTTTCACCGCCAAAAATTTTGGGGACGACAATGGAAGACGTAACACGCAAATCCGGAACGCATCCCGTGAAACGCCATGATTCCCATGGCGCTGACGAAGGAAAAACGGCCCGCGCGGAAAAACGCAAGAAGTCGCTCGACGAAAAGCTCGAGAAGGGGCTCGAGGAGACCTTCCCGGGTTCCGATCCGGTGTCGATCACCCAGCCGCCGCATAACGCCCGCGATAAGCGTGAACATTAGGCCGGGCACTAACTGGAGGCCTCCCGTAAGCGCATATTGTTGATTTGTCTGCCTAATTTCTAAGGATTGGGTGGACGAAGGATTACCCGCGCGGTAACATTCCTGAATATTTTTTGAGGCAGGCTTCAATCCAAAGCAGCTAATGTGCCGCTGGGAAACTGGCGGTGGGGGAAAATGGCCCGCAAATATTTCGGCACCGATGGGATTCGCGGCCGCGCTAATGGCGTGATCACGCCGGAATTGGCGCTGAAGGTCGGCCAGGCGAGCGGGCTCGTATTCCGCCGTGTCCGCGATGACCGGCACCGTGTCGTCATCGGCAAAGATACGCGTCTGTCGGGATACATGATTGAGACGGCGCTGATCGCCGGGTTCACCTCGGTCGGCATGGATGTGCTGCAACTTGGACCGATGCCGACGCCGGCCGTCGCCATGCTCACGCGCTCGATGCGCGCAGATCTAGGCGTGATGATCTCCGCCTCCCACAATCCTTTCGACGACAACGGCATCAAGCTGTTTGGACCGGACGGCTACAAGCTATCCGACGAGGTCGAGCACCAAATTGAAGCGTTAATCGACAGCGATATGACCGAGCGCCTGGCGAAGAGCGCCGAACTCGGGCGTGCCAAGCGCATTGACGGCGTTCATGACCGCTACATCGAATTTGCCAAGCGCACCTTGCCGCGCAACCTCTCGCTTGAGGGCCTGCGCATTGTCATCGACTGCGCCAATGGTGCGGCTTACCGCGTCGCTCCCGAAGCCTTGTGGGAGCTCGGTGCCGACGTCGTCTCCATCGGCGTGGAGCCGGACGGTTTCAACATCAATCGCGAATGCGGTTCGACCGCTCCCGACGCACTTTCCCGTAAGGTCCGGGAAATGCGCGCCGATGTCGGCATCGCGCTCGACGGCGATGCCGACCGGGTCGTCATTGTCGATGAGCGAGGCCAAGTTGTGGACGGCGATCAGCTGCTCGCCGTGATCGCGGAAAACTGGCTGGCCGACGGAAATCTGGCGAGGCCGGGCGTGGTCGCGACGGTCATGTCGAATCTGGGGCTCGAGCGCTATCTGCAGTCGCTGAAGGTCGCGCTGGTGCGCATGCCGGTCGGTGATCGTTACGTGCTCGAGCACATGCGCGAGCACGGCTACAATGTCGGCGGCGAACCCTCCGGCCACATCATCCTGTCCGACTACACGACCACGGGGGACGGTTTCGTCGCCGCGCTGCAGCTCCTCGCGGTCGTCAAGAAACTGGACAAGCCGGTGTCGCAAGTCTGCCACCGCTTCGCCCCGTTGCCCCAGGTGCTCAAAAATGTGCGCTACCGCAGCGGCAAACCCCTGGAAAATTCCAAGGTGCGCTCGGTGATTGAAGACGCGGAGCAGCGGCTCAACGGGCACGGGCGGCTGGTCGTGCGGCCGTCGGGGACCGAACCGGTCATTCGCGTTATGGGCGAAGGGGACGATAAGGCCCTCGTCGAGGAGATCGTCGACGGCATTGTCGATGCGCTGACCGACCACGCGGCTTAAGCACCGCCGACCCGCCGATAAGAAAACATCGGTCAATCTCGCGCTCGTAAGAACTGCGCGAACGCTTTCAGCGTGACCTCGGACACGTAGTGCTCGATCCCCTCGGCGTCCGCCTCGGCGGACTCTAAAGGGACGCCGAGCGCGCTAAGCACGTCCACCACCAGCCGATGGCGGACGCGTACCCGGTCGGCGAGCGCCTGCCCTTTCTCGGTGAGAAACACGCCGCGGTACGGCCGCGCGGTTGCCAAACCGGCCCGTTTCAATCGCGCAATCGTCTTTACTGCGGTGGCGTGCGATACGCCAAGCCGCCGGGCTATATCGGTCGGCCGCGCCTCGCCGGCGCTCGCCATCAGATCAGCGATAAGCTCGACGTAATCCTCCAGGAGCGCCGTGGACTGCGCCGTTCGCGTTTTTCCGAAACGGCGCGCTTGCGTTCCTTCCGCGGGAAGCTTTTCCGCGGCGGCACCGCGCTTGCGTCGTGTCGTGTTGTTCATAGCCAAGCTGCAAGCGGCGCGCGGGCTAGCCCGCACCGGCCCCCCGCAATAGAGGGAACATATTTTTCTTGCCGTGTCAAAGTATAGCCGATGCTACACTTTGTAGCCATTGACAAAGCGAGACTGAGCCTTAGCATGCAACCGATGCTACATTTTTCAGTACGGGCTTAATGTCCGCTAATCTGACCGATCGTGGCCGCCGCAAAGGCTCCCTGTCGGACCGCGCGGTCGCTACCGCGCAGGGAGTATTGCGCGGTGAGCGCGGCGGTTGGCGGGGCTATTTGGTATTTGCGGGCCCCGCGATCATTGCATCGATCGCCTATGTCGAT
>DATNNI010000081.1:0-4803 GCA_035601915.1 Xanthobacteraceae bacterium | reverse complement strand
CGGGAAACCCAGCGGGCCGTGCTTGAGCGCATCAATAATGCCCTCCTCCACCGAGGGGATATAGTTGCGAGGCACGACGCCGCCGGTGATCTGGTCCTCGAACGAAAAACCCGAACCCCGCGGCATCGGCTTTATGTCCAGCACAACGTCGCCGTACTGCCCATGGCCGCCCGACTGTTTTTTGTGACGGCCGCGTTGCTCGACGCCCTTGCGAATGGTTTCGCGATAACCGACGCTCGGCTGGCGCCGCTCGATGGCGACGCCGTAGCGGTCGCTGAGCCGCTCAGTCGTCACCCGTAAATGCATTTCGCCCTGGCCCCACAGCACCACTTCGTGGGTTTCCGGATTGTGGGCGATGATGATGGACGGGTCTTCCTCGGCCAGCTTGTTGAGCGCCTGCCCGAGTTTCACGTCGTCCTTGCGTTCCTTGGCCGAGATGGCGATCGCAAGCACCGGCGGATAAGGCTCGACCTTGGCAATCGCTGCGTGGGCTTGTTTTCCGGACGTCAAAGTATCGCCGGTCTTGGCCTTTTCCAGCTTGGCGAAGCCGACGGTCTCGCCGGCATTTGCCGGGCCGCGCTTTTCGTTCGACTGGCCGACCAGCTTGAACACGCCGGCTACGCGGCCGACTTCGTGTTCCGGCGAAATAAACGTAACGCCATCGCCGGCCTGGCCGGCGAGCATCCGTACGATCGAGAGGCGCCCGCCATGCGTGCTGTTCTGCGTCTTGAGCACGTAGCCGACGGCATCGGCGCCGGATTTGACACCAAGCCGCTTTGCAGTGTCCGCGGGTCCGGGCGATTCATGCCGCAGCGCCTTCAACAAGCGGAAAATGCCGTGTGCACGGCTCGCAGTCCCCATCAGGACCGGGCACACCAAACCTTCACGCAGTTCACGGGTCAGATCGTCGAATACCTTGTCGCGCGGTGGCTGGATGTCCTCCAGCAATTGCTCCATCAGCTCGTCGTCATGATCGGCAAGAGTTTCGAGCATGGAAAAGCGCGCGGTCTTTTCCCGGTCGGCGGCGTCGCCTTCGAGCGCGATGACTTCCGAGGCGGCGTGTTCCTTGTAGACAAAGGCGCGTTCGAGCGCGAGATCGACAAAGCCGCTGATGATTTCGCCGGAAAATGTCGGAATCTGCCGCAACACGAGCTTAGTGCGCGACGCGGGCTGCAGGAGCGTAAGCACGTCGTGAACGCCGGCATCTGCCTTGTCGATTTTGTTGAGAAAGAAAATGCGGGGGACCTTGCGGTCTTCCAGCTCGCGCAGAATGAGCTGAAGCTGCGGCACTTTCTTGTCGTCCATCTCGCAGACCACGACGGCGGCGTCGATGGCCGGCAAAATTGCGCGCATGTCGTGCACGAACTCGACCGAACCCGGACAATCGAGGAAGGTGTAGGCGTCGCCCATAAAGTTGGCGGTGGCAGCCGTCAGCTCAACGCTCATGCGGTGATGCCGGGCTTCGTTGCTTGCGTCGCCGACGGTGTTGCCCGCCTCCACGTTGCCTTGGCGCGCAATAACGCCGGCGCGCGCGAGGATGGCTTCAAGGAGCGTGGTCTTGCCGCTCTGAAACGGCCCTACAAGCGCGATGCAGCGGGGACCGGTCGCGCGCGTGGAATTGTTTCCATTTGCGGCCATGACTGCCTCCCGGCGCCGACCCGTCGTTCTACCGCGGATCGCGTGAACCCCATCGTTTCAGGGGACGGCCGGCTTGGTCAAGAGGCGCGACGTTTGATATGTACCGCCGCGAAGCTTACTGCGCGGGATGCAAATCTAATTCGCTGATCCCCGCGCCGATATCGAGCCCGACTTGTCCCTGAATTGACACGGGCTGCAGTGCGATGGTCCGGCGCGAACCGCCGACCAGCACATTGGCGCCAAGTCCCGCGCCTATGGAAGCCTCAGCCGTCGGACCGCCGTAGGCGCCCGCAAGCATCCCGGCGTAGCGATTGGTGTCAGCAAACACCGTCCAGCTGATGACGCCTCCGGTCGTAAAACCGACATCGAGGCCAACCCGCGTCATGGTGCCGGTATAAGCTTCCTCCGGATCACCCGGCGCGCCGCGGAAAATGCAGTTGACGTTACGCTGCGACGCGACGATCAGGCCAACGCTGGCGGAAAGCGAGCACGTCAACTGCCCGACCTGGAGTTGCCGCGGCTGCGCCTGCACGGAGGCAGCCGACAAGGCCAGTGTTGCGGAAATAACCGCCACGGCAGCCGAACTGCGAAACATGTAAGTCTCCCCCTGCGCTAGCCCTATGCCGGCCGAACGGAGTGTAGGCGACATTACGGCCGCCGTCTCCCTAGTGTTTAGGCTGTTTCCGCGGTCTGCGGCGGCTACTTGAGATTGCCGCAAAACCGCTGGATGCGCGCACAGGCTTCTTCCAGGACCGGCGTAGCGGTCGCGTAGGAAATGCGGAACGCCGGACCCCATCCGAAAGGCGTGCCCTGGACTACCGCCACGCCCTCCGACTCGAGAAGTTCGGTGACGAAATCCTCGTCCGTCGCGAGCTTCTTCCCGGTCGGAGCGACCTTGCCTATGGTGTCGCGGCACGACGGATAGACGTAGAACGCGCCCTCGGGCTTCGGACAACGAATGCCGTTTGCCTGGTTGAGCATGGAGACGCAAAGGTCGCGGCGTTCCTTGAAAATCTCGTTGTGCTTGTCGATGAAGTCTTGCGGGCCATCGAGCGCTTCCACCGAGGCCCATTGCGCGACCGCCGTCGGATTAGACGTCGACTGCGATTGGATCATGGCCATGGCTTTGATCAGCGCTTGCGGTCCGCCGGCATAGCCGATGCGCCAGCCGGTCATGCAATACACCTTCGACATGCCGTTGACCGTCAGCGTGCGCTCGTAAAGCCCGGGCTCGAGTTGCGCCGGCGAAAAGAAACGGAAGTCGTCGTAGACGAGGTGCTCGTACATGTCGTCGGTCATGACGTGGACATGCGGATGCCGCAGCAGCACATCCGTGACCGCCTTGAGCTCGGCGCGCGTATAAGCGGCGCCGGTCGGGTTCGACGGCGAATTGAAGATGATCCACTTGGTCTTCGACGTGATCGCCCGCTCGAGCGCTTCCGGCTTCATCTTGAAGCCTGATTCCATGGTGGTCGGGACCGCGACCGGCTCGCCGCCGGCAAGCAGCACCATTTCCGGATAACTCACCCAATAGGGAGCCGGAATGAGCACCTCATCGCCCGGATTAATGGTCGCGACCAGCGCGTTGTAGAGCACTTGCTTGCCGCCGGTGCTGACAATGATCTGCGACGGCTGATAAGTGAGCTCGTTTTCGCGCTTGAACTTGCGGGCAATCGCGGCCTTGAGTTCCGGAATGCCATCCACGGCCGTATATTTGGCCGCTTTGCCATCGCGGATCGCCTTGATCGCCGCCTCTTTGATGTTCTCCGGCGTGTCGAAATCCGGCTCGCCGGCGCCAAGCCCAATCACGTCACGGCCGGACGCCTTCAGCGCGCGCGCTTTGTCGGTCACCGCAATGGTGGCGGACGGCTTGATGCGCGAAAGACGGTCGGCGAGAAAGGCCATTGCACACTCCAGCTGCCAAAGGCGTGTGCTTCCTAAAGCGCCGGGCGCAGTGAGGCAAGACCAAATGGATGTTGCGCGAAGGGACCGCTGATCAGGCCGCGTGATAAGCGGGTTGTCGGAGCGCAAGCGGCGCCGGCTCGATCATCCGTCGCAGAACCGCCGCAAACAAGACCGCAACAGCGACAATGACTCCTACTTTAATAGCGTCATCAAATAGCGTGACCTTGAACAGGACGGGGGCGAAGTAGGCCGCACAAAGCGCGACAACCTCGCCACGCCGAAAGCCGCCCCGCAGCCCCTCACCGATCAGCCACGCCATGGGAACCGCGAGCACCATCAGGTCGTATTCGAGCATGAACGGCGAGCAGAACGGCACGCAAGCCGCAATTGCGGCGCCCTGCGCGCGGCCCGATTGCGCCCCAGGCCTCCGCAGCAGAAGTACGCCCGCGAGCAAACACGCGGCGGCCAGCGTCACCGCCGTCTGTGCTCCGTAAGCTAACGCCAGGGACCCGCCGTGCAGGCGCACGGCGCCGAAAACGCTGATCCAGAATTGATGGTACAGCGGATTTTCCGGCTCCATCCAGCTTTGCCGCGCGACGCCCATATTCGTAAGGAACGCCGGCCAAATTTCCGTGCCGAAGGCCATCGTCGCCAAGCCCGCCAACACGAGGACGGTGAGGCCGGCGACGGCGAAACAGCGCCACCGTCCGGCGGCCGCCAGCGCCAGTGGTACGATAATGCCAAGCTGCGGCTTATAAGAAAGGCAGCCGAGACATACGCCGGCGAGCGCCGGTCGACGGTCGAGCCAGATCGCTGCGCCGCCGAACAGAGCCGTACTGAGAAATCCGTTTTGTCCAAATCCGGCGTTGACCATCACCGCCGGGTAACCCAGCAACAGCGCCCAGACGCAGTTGCGTTCCGGCATGTCGCGCGGCAACAGGCCGCGCAGCATGGCGGCATAGCCGGCAAACGTACTCGCCAACCAGAGGCACAAAGCCGGGAAATATCCGACCAACGCGAAAGCTGCGCAGAGAAAGAGGAAGAACGGCGGATAGAAAAACGCCAGGTAGCCCCAGCCCATCGGATCGCCGGTAAGCTCGGCCTGAAGCACGAAGTGCGGTCCCTTCAGATACGCGTCGCCGGCGGTCCCCTCCAAGGTGAGCTTCCCGGCAGTCCAAAAGCTTACGAAATCGCCGGATATCTTCGAGAATCCCGGCGACGCCATCTGCCACTGCACCCACAAAATGCTGAAGCTCAGGA
>DATNNI010000080.1:0-3164 GCA_035601915.1 Xanthobacteraceae bacterium | reverse complement strand
GACGCCCGCCACACTGGCCACCGAGCCGGATCGGGTATATGTAGGCCGTGTAAGGGCTGATTTGACTCGTGATCGAGGTCTAAATTTTTGGGTGGTGGCCGATAATGTTCGGAAATGTGCGGCGCATAACGCAGTTTCAGTGGCCCAGATTTTGGTAAATAGATCCCAGTGAGATATAGTTATTGGCTTATGTAAAAGGCAAGTGAGAATTCGCTTCCAAGCCCCTATAGCGCAATGAACTTTGTTCGCTCGCTTGCCACCAGAATTCTGGGAGTAGAAATGTTTGTGACCCTGCCTCGCCTCGTGCTGATGGCGTGCCTGCTTATCCCATCGTTGTCGTGGGGCTTAGGCCTGGGTGAAATACACCTGAACTCGGCGCTGAACGAGCCAATGAATGCCGAAATCGACCTGATTGCGGCCGGTCCCGAAGAATTGGCCGCATTAAGGGCTTCCCTTGCCCCGAAGGATGCCTTCACCCGCTATGGCATCGATCGTCCGCCCTTTCTGTCGACGCTGACTTTCAAGGTCGGCAAGAGCAAGGACGGCCGCGACGTGTTGTTGGTGCGGTCAACCGACTCGATTCCCGAACCCTTTGTGACTTTTCTGGTCGAGGTCAACTGGGCCCGCGGGCGCCTCATGCGTGAGTACACCGTGCTGCTAGACCCGCCGGTCTATACGCCCGGCGAGCGAGCCAGCAGCGCCGCGCCCGTGGCGGCAGCAACCACGGCGCCGACTGCGCCCGCCACTGCACCGACGCCTCGCGTCAAGACAACCCCCCTCGCCGCGACTCCGGCGCCCACAGACACCACGGCCGCGCCAGGCGCGACCACGCCTGCCGCCACGCCGAAGCGTGCGAGCCGTTCCGGCCGATCTGCGAGCCGCGCCGCGAGTGCGAGCAGCACCGCGAGCAGCGCCGCCGCGAGCCCGCCGCCCGAGAGCAGTTCAACGCCAAGCAGTGCGGAGAGCGCTGCGCCGGCCCCTGAGGGCACGTATCGCGTCGCTCAGGGCGACACCCTGACCAAGATCGCGCGCAGCTTGCATGCCTCGGCGCGAGGCGACATCGATCAGACCATGATCGCCATGTACCGAGCGAATCCCGAAGCGTTCGGCGGCAACATCAACATCCTGCGGCGCGGTGCCGTGCTGCGTGTGCCGGGCGGCGATGACATTGCGGCGCTGAACCAATCCGAGGCGATGAGCGAAGTGCATCGTCAAATGGATGCCTGGCGCGGCAACAGCGCCTCCGCGTCCAGCGGCCATTTACGTCTGGTGACGCCGGGTGCCGGCAGCGGCGCCAGCAACAGCGGCAGCGAGTCCGCTGCCAGCGGTGAAGCGCAAGCGCTGAAGGGTCGCGTCAAGGATTTGGAAGAGCAGCTCGCGGACGCACATCGCCTGCTCGATCTGAAGAACAACGAATTGAGCGAACTGCAGCGCAAGCTGGGCGCGCCGGCCACGCCGGTACCGCCGCCGCAAACGGCGATGGCTCCCAAGCCCGCTCCTGTACCGACGCCAGCTCCGGTGGAAACGAAGCCGAGCACGCCTGAATCAACGACGCCGGCGCCAGCGCCGACTCCTGCGCCCGCCGAAAATACCGCGACGCCGCCGCCGACACCTGCGCCTGCACCGCTACCGAAGCCGGTGGTTGTGAAGAAGCCGGTTCCGGTCGCGCAAAGCGGCTCGCTGATCGACTGGCTGGAGCAAAATTGGTGGATACCGGCTGCCGTGATCCTCGCATTGTTGGCCGGCCTGGCGATTGCCTCGTGGCGCCGCCGACAAGCAAGCGGCGGCGGCAGCACCGGCGGCGGAGGGGATTTCCCCGGGCTGGACTCGACCGATATTTCTGAATATCGGGATCCGTCCGCGCGAGTCGCGAGCAGCCGCGGCGCCGATGACTCATTCGTCGTCGAGGAATCCGGCGAGCATCGCATGCCGGATTTCAACGAGCCCGCGCAGCATTACGGCGAAACCACGGCGGACCTGAAGGCGCCTGACGACACGATGTCCAGCGAAAGTGCCGTCAACCTCGATCAGGGCGATCCTCTGGCCGAAGCCGACTTCCACATGGCGTACGGCCTTTACGATCAAGCCGCCGACTTGGTGCGCATTGCGCTCGAGCGCGAACCGGATCGACGCGATCTGCGCCTGAAGCTGCTGGAAATTTATTTCGTCTGGGGCAACAAAGAAGCCTTCCTGCAAACGGCGAAGAGTCTGGAGGCCACCCGTGACCGCGCGCCCGCCGGCGAGTGGGACAAGATTGTCATCATGGGCAAGCAGATCTGCCCAGACGAACCGCTATTCGCCTCCACCGCCGGCAGCGGCCGCGGCGCCGGCGCGTTGGTCGATTTGAATCTCGAAGGCGGCGAGAACCGCGTCGATATCGACCTGTTCGGCGACCCGGAAGGCGAGCGCAGCATCGATCAAACCATCGCGAAGGATATCGACGACACGGCCGCTACGGGCGAATCGCCTAGCTTGCATCCCGCTTCGGATCTCGATTTCACCTTGGACCATGCGGAACGCGGCGCGGATAATTCGCCGACGCGCGATATGCCGCCCCGCGATGAACCGACGGTCGAATCCGAACTGATGAATTTCTCGGACGCGCCGACCGCGGAGTCGCCGACACTGAAGCCCACGGATTTGCGCGACCGCATTTCGTCCAAGTTGGACAAAGTGAACAAGGCGGATCAAACCGCCGAGCTTTCGATCGATGATTTGGGTCTGGATTTGGATCATCTTGACGGCGCGAATTCGGGAGCGTCGATCAGCATCCCAAGGCTCGAGGAAACCGATCATCCGGCGGATGCCCCCACGATGGTCGCGGGTCTGGATGAAAAATCGCGGCGCATGATGGCGGAAGCCGAGGCCCGCGCACGCGACAAAGACCTGACGGAACTCGAGCGTGAATTGGAAGCCTCATTCGTCGCCGACCTCGGCACCGACCACGAGGAAATCAAGACGGCGGTGTTGGGGCCTGAGTCGGCGCCCACGGTGCAGATGCCGCGCGGCACGCCTCAAGACCCGGGCGCGACATCGCGCTTCAAATCGCCGGAGTATTCGGACGTTCAAGAGCCGGAGCGGCCCGATATGGATTCCACGTCGCGATTGCGCGGCCTCAACGCCGACAGCATCGACCTGGATCTCGACCGGCTCGCCAACGCTTT
>DATNNI010000079.1:0-4108 GCA_035601915.1 Xanthobacteraceae bacterium | reverse complement strand
TCGGCGGCGTTCTGCGGGATGATCCCAAGCCGCGCCTGGGCGCGCGCCAGCGCGGCTTCGAAGTCCAGGTATTTCTGCACGCGGTTGCCATCGGAAAACACCCGGCGCATCGGCTCGGTCGAGAAAATGTTGCGGAAAATGACTGAATCGATGATGGTCGCAGACATATTGGTCGGCATCACTATCTCCCGGGGACCCGGATCTTGAACGGCGGCGGTTCCTTCGCGATATGAGGGCGGGACGCAAGCGTTTCACCAGGAAGCATCGTCGTTTCACCAGGAAGCATTATGTTCGAATCGTTTAGGAACTTCGTCGCCGAATTCGTCGACGGCGGCAAACACCCGAGCCAATTTGCCGATAACGACTACCGTTTGGCGGCCGCGGCGCTGCTGGTTCATGCCGCCGCGATCGATGGCGACATGACGGAGAGCGAGCGCGACAAGCTGCACGTCATCGTCAAAAGCCGCTTCGCGCTCGACGACGCCGCCGCCGACGAATTGATCGACAAGGCAACGGCGGCGGAGCACGAAGCCGTCGACCTTTATCATTTCACCAGTCTCCTCAACCGCACGCTGGACGAAGAAGGCCGCGCCAAGATCATCGAAATGATGTGGGAAATCGTCTATGCCGACGGCAAGCGCGATGAGCTCGAGGATAACCTCCTGTGGCGCGCCGCCGATCTGCTCGGGGTGTCGCCGCGCGAGCGGATCGATCTGCGCCGGCGCATTTCCGGCGAGGCTGCGGCAGCCGGCGAGGCGAATGACGAATGAGGCGGCCCGGCGCGCACGCTCGACGGCGCCATCTTGAATTTGCAGGCGAACGCGGTACCAAAGGATTGGAGCCGATTCCTTGCGCCGATTCCTTGCGATAATGCAACAGCCAATCCTGATCGTTCTCCACCAGGAGCATTCCACACCCGGCCGGATCGGCCACGCGCTCCGCCAATTCGGCTTCCCCCTCGACGTGCGCCGGCCGCGCTTCGGCGACGCGCTGCCGCAGTCGCTGGACGAGTATACCGGCGCCGTCATTTTCGGCGGGCCGATGAGCGCCAACGATGCCGATGAATTCATCCGGCGCGAGATCGACTGGATTTCCGTCCCGCTCAAGGAGCAAAAGCCCTTTCTCGGCATTTGCCTCGGCGCGCAAATGTGTGCGCGCGCACTCGGCGGCCGTGTGTTCCGCCATCCCCAAGGCCAGGCCGAAGTCGGCTATTACCCGATCCGGCCGACCGCGGCGGGACTTTCTCTGGTCGATCCATGGCCCGAACAAGTTTATCAGTGGCACCGCGAAGGCTTCGACCTGCCCGCCGGCGCCGAGCTTTTGGCCGAAGGCGATATGTTCGAGGTGCAGGCATTCCGCTTCGGCCGGAGTTTCGCACTGCAATTTCATCCCGACGTAACCCACCTGATGATGCACAAATGGATGACGCGCGGCGACGACCGCCTGAGCCTGCCGGGCGCGCGGCCGCGCGACACGCACTTTGCCGATCGCGCCGTGTACGACTATACCGCGCGCGCCTGGCTCGGCGCCTTCCTCGAACGATGGATTTCCAACTAAAGCACGACGACTTTGCTTCGAGTCGTCATCCAGCTCTCGCTTTTTTATGGAGCATGATCTTTTCCGAAAACAGGTACCCACTTTTCGGGATCATGCTCTATCCGCCGGACAGTTGCTGGGCAAAATACGCCACGGTCTTGGTGTAGACCTTCGACGCATTCCACTGCAGCAGCACGTCGAAGTTCGCGGTCCCCTCGCCCCACGGCTGGCCTTTCTGCCAGCCGTAGCCTTTCAGATAATTGGCGGTGGAGGCGAGCACGTCGGGCACGCTGTGAATGAGATCGCGGCGGCCGTGGCCGTCAAAGTCGACGGCGTATTTCAGATAAGACGACGGCAGAAACTGCGTTTGTCCGATTTCGCCGGCCCAGGCGCCGTGCATGTCGGCCGGGCTCATGTCGCCGCGCGCGACAATCTGCAACGCCGCGAGCAACTCGCCGCGAAATTTCTCCGGGCGGCGGCAATCGTAAGCCAGCGTCGCCAGCGCGCGGATAGTAGGAAATTTGCCGGAATTGGCGCCGAAGTCAGTCTCCAATCCCCAGATAGCGACAATGACCGCACCCGGAACGCCGTACTGCGTTTCGATGCGGCTGAAGACCGGCGCATATTTCTCGAGTAGCTTTGTGGCGCGCGACAGCCGCGGCGGCACCATGCGGCCGGAGAATTGCTCAAAGGTCTGGTGAAAGACGCCCTGGGCGTGATCGCGCGCAATAATGGCGGGATCGTAGGTCACGTCGGCGAGCGCGGATTGAATAACGTGTTGGGGGATGCCCGCCCCGGCCGCCTCTTGCTTGACGCCGTCGAGCCAGGCGCCGAAATCCCCGCCACAGGGCGGCGTCACCGCGAGCGCCGGCGCGGCCAGACCGCCGAGGCAGAGCACGACAAAGGCCAATAATGCGGCTCTCGGTTTCATGCCCATTCCTTTCTTGCTGCCCCGCTGCGCACCCAAGACATGCATCCTGACGTGCATTAGGTCGCGAATATGATCAAGGCAAGGCCCGGCCGCAGGGACATAAGGATTATCACGACGACGACGCACTTGATTCTTTCGGGCCGGCCTGCCGAGCCGTAGCTCGCGTAACGACCTACAAGCGCTTCTTGGCAAACGCACGACCAGACGGAGATTTCAAGTATTTTTCAAATGCGAAAGCCTTTTTCTCGTCCGAAAAGGCCATGTAAGTCTTAAGCTCCCAAGGCTTGTACTTCGAGGTGTGAGGGACTTCGCCAGCGTTGTGCTTTTCCATTCGGTGTCTCAGATCATCGGTTATGCCGGTGTAATACCGATCGGCAAACGCAATGCTCCGGAGGATATAAACGTATTTCATGCGGTTCCAGCCCGCCTACGTTGCTTCGCAACTCCGGCGCGGCAGCCTTCGCCCACTGCGCGGCAAACTCCTGAGATGGCTCGCCGGGCCGTAGCTCGCGCAGCGAGCGAAGGCTGGTGGAGCCGAGGGGAGTTGAACCCCTGACCTCCTCATTGCGAACGAGGCGCTCTCCCAACTGAGCTACGGCCCCGCCAAGGAATGAAGCCGGGTCGCTGGGGTGCCGGCTGACGGCGAGTGCGGCCATTTAGGGCTGCGACCCGAGTGTGTCAAGAAGTCCGCGGCGGCGCGATTTTGGGCGCGGAATGGCCGTTTGCGTCGGCTTGTTCACGCCGCGGCGGCGTCTTTAGTGGAGCATGATCTTTCTCGGAAAACCGGCTTCCACTTTTCCGGATCATGCTCTAGGTTGCGCCCGTTGTTCCCGAAAGGCGTCCATGCGCGCTCTTTTCCTCGTCATCGATCTTGCCCTCGAACTTTATATTTGGATCGTCATCGCGGCGGCGATTTTTTCCTGGCTGATCGCGTTTCATGTCGTCAACACGCGCAACCAGGTCGTCGGCATGGTCGGCGAGTTTCTGTTCCGCATCACCGAGCCGGCGTTGCGCCCGATCCGCAACATCCTGCCGAATCTCGGCGGCATCGACGTCTCGCCGGTGGTGCTTTTTCTCATCATCATTTTCATCCGCTACGTCATCGCGCTCTACATCATCCCAAACGTTTATTAGCCGGCGCGCGACGCCTACCCGACCGCCATTCTTCCCCTCTCCCCTTGCGGGAGAGGGAGCTGAGCGAGCATTTGCGAGCGAAGCGGGTGAGGGGGCGCGAGCGAAGCGAGCGGCTTGGCCTCTACCCCTCTCCCGGCTCGCTCGCGCTAACGCGCGAACTCGCCACCCTCTCCCGCAAGGGGAGAGGGGAAAAGTTGTCCATTCTCGCGGCGCGGTTTTTCGCGCCCGAGTTCTGCTCGCCTCGTCATTGCTAGCGCCAGCGAAGCAATCTGGCGAGTAGCCCGCATGAGCGAAGCGATATGCGGGACCAACATTACCGCCGGATCACGACCCGGATGTCGCTGCGCTCATCCGGGCTACGAAAACGCGTGATCCCGAAAAGTGTGGTTGCGGTTTTCGGACAAGATCACGCGCAAGAAAAAGGAAGCGGAACGCCGGCAGACGCATTTGTCGTTTGCCCGTACGCAAGCGGCGTGCGGGACGCGCCACGGAAAAGGCGGCTTGCGC
>DATNNI010000078.1:0-11986 GCA_035601915.1 Xanthobacteraceae bacterium | reverse complement strand
CACGCTGAAGGCGTAGATCGTGCCGCGGCCGCTCCCCCGCCGCCACTCGATGTTGTCGCTTGCGCAAAACGGACAGATCGCGCGCGGATACCAATGCGCGCGGCCGCAGGCGATGCAAAACGGTACCAGAAAGCGGCCCTCGCGCGCCGCCTGCCAAAACGGCTGCGTCTCGGAAGTCACGACCGGCGAAGCGATCTTGCGCGGCATCGGCTACTCGCGTTCCATGATCAATGTAGCGCTGCCGTGGCGGGTCGCGAGCTGGAATCCGGTGCCCTGCGCCAGCGCCAGATCGCAATTCTTCACCTGCACCGCAGGATGGGCTTCGCCGCGCAACTGCCGCACCGCTTCGATGATTTTGGTCATGCTGCCGCGATTGGCCGGATGGTTGTTGCACAAGCCGCCGCCGTCAGTGTTGAACGGAAGCTTGCCGACGCCGGAAATGAGGTTGCCGTCGGCGACGAATTTGCCACCTTCGCCCTTGGCACAAAAGCCGAGGTCCTCGATCTGCATGACGACCGTGATGGTGAAGCTGTCGTAGATCGACGCGTATTTGATGTCCGCCGGCGTCACGCCGGCCTCGGCAAACGCGGTCGCGCCGGAGCGCGCGGCGCCGGAGGTGGTGAGGTCGAATGTGCCGCCGGCCAGGTGCTTCACCGCTTCGCCGCCGCCGATAATCTTCACCAGCGGCCGGTTTAGCCGCTTGGCGATTTCCGGCCGCACCACAACAATCGCGCCGCCGCCGTCGCTGATGACGCAGCAATCGAGGCGGTGCAGCGGGTCAGCGATCAGCGGCGAGTTGACTACGTCGTCGACCGTGACAACTTCGGGCAGCATGGCGTGCGGATTGTGCTGCGCATGATGTGAGGCCGCGACCTTGACCCAGGCGAGCTGCGCGCTGGTGGTGCCGTAATCGTGCATGTGCCGCATCGCGCACATGGCATAGCCGTTGGCGGTAGTAATGGCGTAAGGCATCTCCCAACCGGCCTCCGGCTGGTTCGGATCGCGAGCGCGCGGCGCGGTGCCGGTCGCCATGCCTTCGCTGCGCGGACGGCCGGCGAGCGTGATCAGCGCCACGTCGCACTTGCCGGCGGCAATAGCCTCGGCGGCGTGCGCGGCCAGCGTAATGTACGACGTGCCGCCGAGCTCGGTGGATTCGGCGTGGCGAAGTTTCAAGTTCATATATTCCGCCATGGAGGCGGGTCCCGGTCCCGGCGCGTCGCCGGAGCAGAAATAACCGTCGATGTCGTCACGCGTCAGGCCGGCGTCCTTGAGCGCGCCCAGCGCGACCTCGGCATGAAGTTGCGCTACCGTCTTGTCCGGCGCATGCCGGGTCGGGTGCTCGAAGGCGCCGGCAATATAGGCTTTGCCCTTGATGGTCATGCGGCGGGGGCGTTCCTCGGAAGGTCGCACCATATCGGTGTCCGGCGCGACCTCCAACACCCGCACCGCAGCCTTCCCTGCCGGTGACTACCGAAGCGCGGTGCTATTGGGGTAAAACCGGCAGAGGTCAACCATGAAGCGCGCACACGACATCAAAGCCGCCGGCCATTGGGACGAGGCGAAGGCCGTCGACGCGGTCGCGCTCGATGCGCACGACCGTCATCGCCGCCGCGTCATGCTGAGCGGCGAACGCGGCACGAAATTCCTGCTCGATCTTCCGCAAGCTACCGCGCTGCGCGACGGTGACGGTCTCGTGCTCGAGGACGGCGCGATCATCCGCGTCATCGGACGGCCCGAGCCGCTCGTTGAAATCGCCGCTGCGAACGTTCACGACCTGGCGCGGCTGGCCTGGCATATCGGCAATCGTCACTTCGACGTGCAAATCGTCGGCGAGCGGCTGCGCATCCGGCGCGATCACGTCATCGAAGATATGCTGCGCGGGCTCGGCGCGAGGCTGACGCCGGTCGAGGCGCCGTTTGATCCCGAACGCGGCGCCTACGATCATCATCATGGACAGAGTCACGAACACGGACACGGCCATTCCCACGATTACGACCATGAAAGCTAAGGCGCCCGAACGGCCGCGGAATGTTCCTTCCGGGATGCGCTCCGGTGCTGAGTCCGGGCTGACAACAGCCGCGCTGTACCGCCTCATGGCGTGGATGTCGCCCGCCTATCCGATCGGCGCGTTTTCCTATTCCGCCGGCCTCGAATGGGCGGTCGAAGTTGGCGACATCGCCGATGCCAAGACGCTGCGTGAATGGCTCGCGGTGATGATCGGCGAAGGCGCCGGCTTTGCCGATGCCGTGTTGTTCAGCCACGCCCACGACGCGATCGCGGCAAATGATGACGCGGCGCTTCGCTCCGTTGCCGAGCTTGCGGCTGCGCTCG
Organism: Xanthobacteraceae bacterium; assembly: GCA_035601915.1. Taxonomy (GTDB): domain Bacteria; phylum Pseudomonadota; class Alphaproteobacteria; order Rhizobiales; family Xanthobacteraceae; genus BOG-931. The sequence continues at coordinate 9,655 of DATNNI010000078.1, read as the reverse complement.
TATCGTCGAGGGAGCGTTTATTGGAAACGACAGCGCAAGGGCGCGCTTTTGTAGACACCACCCAGGCCGCATGGCCGACGCCGGCACTCGCGCGCCTCGAAGCGGTGTGGAGCGGACCGATTGCGCTGCCGGTCGCCGCCGGCGCCGCTTGCGCCGGCCACGGCATCGCTCGCGAAACGGCCGTGCGCGCATTCTTGCAGGCCTTGACTGCGAACTGGATTTCCGCCGGCGTGCGGCTCATTCCGCTCGGGCAGACCGACGGTCAGCGGGTCCTTGCCGCACTGGAGGATGCCGTGGCGGCGACCGCGGCGCGGGCGCTGACAACGCCGCTCGACGAACTCGGCACCTGCGCGTTCCGCGCCGACGTCGCCGGCATGAAACACGAGACCCAATACACCCGATTGTTTCGATCCTAGTGTCCCGATTCCGAAGTTCGCATGACCAGGCGGCAATCCCTTGAGCGAACTTCGGAATCAAAGGGACACTAGCAAACCAATTGATCTAGTGTGGCTTTGGTTCAGAAGTCCGCATGAAAGGCTGCCGGCAAAAACGATGCGGACTTCTGAACCGCCACACTAGCCGCGAGAGGAAAAATGGTTCAGCTTGTCAACGGCGATATCAAAACCCGCGAGGTGCTCGACTGGAAAGGCATCCATGTCCTGCACGGCATCATGTCTACGTGTTCGAAAAAGCTGCGAATTTTTCTCAACCTAAAGGGCATTGAGTGGCAATCGCACGTCGTCGACTTGCCGAACAACGCCAACATGAGCGCGTGGTATCTCGGCATCAATCCGCGCGGCCTCGTGCCGGTCCTGGTTGACGACAGCGCGGTCCACATCGAAAGCAACGACATCATCACCTATCTCGAAAGGAAATTTCCGCAGCCGCAGTTGATCCCCGCTGGCTACGAGCACGAGGTGGCGAAGCTGTTGCACCACGAAGACGAACTGCATCTCGATATCAGGACGCTCAGCTTTCGTTTCGTGTTCAATCCGGACAGGCCGCGTAAATCGACCTCCGACCTGCAGAAATACAAACTGGGTTCGGGCACCATCGGCGGCCGTCAGGACACCGAGATCGACAAGCAAATCGAGTTCTGGAGCGGCTACGCCGAGCACGGCATCACCGATCAACAGGCGCGCGCCTCCGCATTGAAGTTCCAAGCCGAGTTCGGCGATCTGGACAAGAAGCTCGCGAAGCAACCTTATCTGATGGGCGATAAGCTCACGGTGCTTGATATCGCCTGGTTCATCTATGTCGATCGCCTGACGCTTGCCGCCTATCCGTTCAAGCGCCTGCATCCGCACGTCTCCGATTGGTTCGCGCGGCTGTTGCAGCGCCCGGAATTCGCCAAGGAAGTCAGGCTGCCGTCGCAGCTCAGCGAGAGCTTTGCCGCCACGAGGCGCGCGCACGCGCAGGCCGGCAAGTCGCTGGAACTGGTCGCCGGCTTTTGATCGGGGTCAAAGATGTCCGCTAACCACGGTCCATTGCGCGTCGGCGTCGGCGGCCCGGTTGGCTCCGGAAAAACCGCGCTGATGGACGCGCTCTGCAAGCGGCTGCGCGACCGCTATGAGATTGCCGCCATCACCAACGACATCTACACCAAATGGGACGCGGAATATCTGGTGCGCTCCGGGGCGCTGGTTGCGGATCGCATCGCCGGCGTCGAGACCGGCGGCTGTCCGCATACCGCGATTCGTGAGGATGCCTCGGCCAATCTCGCGGCGATCGCCGACATGCGGCAGAAATTCCCCGCGCTCGATCTGGTGCTGATCGAATCCGGCGGCGACAATCTCGCGGCGACATTCTCGCCCGAGCTCGCCGACCTCACGATCTACGTCATCGACGTGGCGGCGGGCGACAAGATTCCGTCGAAAGGCGGTCCGGGCATCACCCGCTCGGACCTTTTGGTGATCAACAAAGTCGATCTCGCGGCGCATGTCGGCGCCTCGCTCGAAGTGATGGACCGCGAGTCGAAAAGGATGCGCGGGCAGCGCCCGTTCGTGTTTACAAACTTGCGTGCCGGCCAAGGCGTCGCCGAGATTGCAAGCTTCATCGAGGAAAAGGGCGGGCTTTCGGCAGCGTGACGGTCGCAACGGCATCAGACATGGAACAGACCGTGGCGCGCCGCCTCTCGCGCCTAGACAAACAATCCAAAAACTGCCGGCGCATTGGAATGTTTTGGCTCCCGTTGGCTTATCTTCTGCAAAGTTCTTCGATTGCCGGTGAAGTATTTGACTAAGCTTATAGACTAAATACCTTTGCGGCGCTGCGCCGCAGCCCACGGCGTCCGCCCAGGCGCTCTTGTCATAGCGACACTCGCAAGGAAGAGGTCGATGAAGTTTGTCCGCGCTTTGGTTGCGGCGGCGGCCGGTGTTTTTTGCGCGGCGCTCTTTCTCCCCAGTGTCAGTCCGGCCGCGGATAAGGTCGTCACCGTCGGTTTCCAGAAATACGGCAACCTGATTTTGCTCAAGGGCCACGGCGGGCTGGAAAGCCGGCTGGCCCCGCTTGGTTTCAAGGTCGAGTGGCGCGAGTTTCCGTCCGGGCCGCCGCTGTTGGAAGCGCTCAACGCCGGCGCCATCGATTTCGGGCAGACCGGCGAGACGCCGCCGATTTTCGCCCAGGCCGCCGGCGTCCCCCTGGTCTATGTCGGTTATGAGCCGCCAGCTCCCGAAGGCGAAGCGATCCTGGTGCCAAAAGACTCACCGCTGAAAACGCTGACCGATCTCAAGGGCAAGAAAGTTGCGCTCAACAAAGGCTCCAACGTTCACTTCCTGCTGGTCCGTGCGCTGGAACAGGCCGGGCTGAAACACGCTGAAATCGAGCCGGTTTACTTGGCGCCTGCCGATGCGCGCGCGGCATTCGAGCGCGGCGCCGTCGATGCCTGGGTGATCTGGGATCCCTTCCTGGCCGCCGCCGAAGCCGCGACCGGCGCGCGCACGCTGGCGAACGCCGTCGGTCTGGCGCCCAACCGGCAGTTCTATTTTGCGACCCAGAAGTTCACCGACGCCAGTCCCGCCGCCGTCGACGCGATTCTCGCCGGCATCGCCGATATCGACCAATGGGCGGCCGGCAAGGACATCGCCGTCGCCGGTGAACTGAGCGCGGGCATCGGCATTCCGGCGCCGGTCCTGGAAATCGCCCTGAAGCGCCTGACTTATGGCGTTCGCCCGCTCGATGCCGAGGTCGTGGCCGATCAACAGCGCATCGCCGACACTTTTTACAATCTCGGACTGGTGCCGAAACAGATTGTCGTTTCGAGCGTCGTGAGGAAACCCGCTTCATGACGATCGTCGCGCCTGCCCAAGCCAATGTCCTTTGGTTCTTGCCGACCCATGGCGACGGCCGCCACCTCGGCACCACGATTGGCGCGCGCGCGGTCACGCTGCCGTATTTGCGGCAAGTCGCCCAGGCTGCCGACGAGCTCGGCTATTTCGGCGTGCTGTTGCCGACCGGGCGGAGCTGCGAGGATTCCTGGGTGATTGCATCGGCGCTCGCGCCGCTGACCGAGCGGCTGAGGTATCTCGTTGCCGTGCGTCCCGGTTTGCAGTCTCCGACCGTCGCCGCGCGAATGACGGCCACGCTCGATCGCGTCTCCGATGGGCGATTGTTGATCAACGTCGTTACCGGCGGCGATCCGGTCGAGAACAAAGGCGACGGAATTTTTCTTGAGCATGACGAGCGCTACGAGGTGACGCGCGAGTTTATCAGCGTCTATACCGCGCTGCTTGCCGGCGAAGTCGTCAACGTTCATGGCAAACACATCAGCGTCGAAGACGGCCGGCTCCTGTTCCCTCCCGTGCAAAAGCCGCGACCGCCGCTTTATTTCGGCGGCTCGTCGGAAGCCGCCGTCGATGTCGCCGCCGACACCATCGACAAGTATCTGACCTGGGGCGAGCCGCCGGCGCAGGTCGCGGAGAAACTTGCTCCGGTCGCGACGCTCGCGGCGCAGCGCGGCCGGCAAGTGAGCTTCGGCATTCGCCTCCACGTCATTGTGCGCGAGACCAACGAGGAAGCGTGGCGCGCCGCCGACGAGTTGATCGAGCATGTCAGCGACGAGACCATCGCCAGCGCGCAGGCGATCTTCGCGCGCATGGATTCGGTTGGCCAGAAACGCATGATGCAGCTGCACAGCGGGCGCCGCGACCAGCTGGAAATCAGCCCCAATCTCTGGGCCGGCGTCGGTTTGGTGCGGGGCGGCGCCGGAACCGCGCTGGTGGGCGACCCGCCGACCGTTGCAGCGCGCATGAAGGAATACATGGCGTTCGGAATAGATACCTTCATCATGTCCGGCTACCCGCATCTCGAGGAAGCTTATCGCTTCGCCGAACTGGTGTTGCCGTTGCTTCCGCTGGCCGCGCCGGTACGCCCCGCCGCGACCAGCGTCAATACCGGACCGTTCGGCGAAACCATCGCCAACACCCAATTGCCGCGGCGCCAAACCGCACAGTCCTGAGGATGCATGACAGTGCTTGCGGCCGTTACGCGACAATCGGAAAAGCTGACGCAATGGGCGTTGCCGGTCGGCATTATCGTGGTCTGGGAAGCTTTATCGGTTGCCGGCGTGATCCCGGCGCGCGTTCTGCCGGCGCCAAGCGCGGTGATCGCCGCCGGTTGGCATGCGACACTCAGCGGTGAACTTCCGCGCAACATTTGGGTAAGTTTCTGGCGCGCCATGGTCGGCCTCCTGATCGGCGGCAGCATCGGCTTCGCGCTGGGCCTGGCCAATGGGCTGTCGCGCCGTTCCGAGCGAATTTTCGATTCAACGCTGCAAATGGTCCGCAATATTCCGCATCTCGCTTTGATTCCGCTGGTCATCCTTTGGTTCGGCATCGACGAGGAAGCCAAGATCTTTCTGGTCGCGCTCGGCGTGTTCTTTCCGATTTACATCAACACCCAGCACGGCATTCGCAGCGTCGACGGACAGCTTGTGGAAATGGGCAAAGCCTATGGCATGTCGGCATCGACGTTGTTCTGGCGCGTGATCCTGCCCGGCGCGCTGCCGTCGATTTTCGTCGGTCTGCGTTATGCGCTCGGCATTATGTGGCTGACGCTGATCGTGGCCGAGACCATCTCGGCGTCGTCGGGCATCGGCTACATGGCGATGCAGGCGCGCGAGTTTCTTTTGGTCGATGTCGTGGTGATGAGCATCTTGATCTACGCGCTCCTGGGCAAAGTCGCCGACAGCGTGGCGCGGCTGCTGGAGCGCTGGTGTCTGGCCTGGCATCCGGCGTTTCAACGCCCGGCCGAGGTCGCGTCATGACAATCCAGCCGGTCCGCCTGCTCGACACTTTCGCCGAAGCGACATCGGAAGCAACGCCATCCGTTCAACCTTTGCCTGACTTGGCGGTGAGCATTCGCGGATTGCGCAAGTGGTATGGGCAAAACCAGGTTTTGCGCGGCATCGATCTCGACATCCATGCCGGCGAATTTATCGCCATTGTCGGACGCAGCGGCTGCGGCAAGAGTACTCTGCTGCGGCTCGTGCTCGGATTGGAGCAACCAAGCGACGGCGAACTGCGTTTTGGCGAGGGTATCAATCGAAATCCCCACAACGGCTCGGTTCGGATCATGTTCCAGGAGCCGCGTCTGCTGCCCTGGGCGTCGGTGTTGGCGAACGTCGAGATCGGCCTGGGCAAACAGCACGGCTCGCGGCGCGCGCGCGAGCAGGCGATCGGGACGCTGCGTGCAGTCGGGCTTGAGGACCGGCGCGCGGATTGGCCGTCGGTATTGTCCGGCGGCCAAAAACAGCGCGTGGCGCTGGCGCGGGCGCTCGTAAGCCATCCGCAACTCCTCGCATTTGATGAACCGCTCGGCGCGCTCGATGCGTTGACCAGAATCACCATGCAGCGGCTGATCGAACGCGTGTGGCTCGACCAGCGATTTACCGCCATCATGGTGACGCACGACGTGACCGAGGCGGTCACGCTTGCCGACCGGGTTTTGATGATCGAAGACGGGCAAGTCGCCCTTGATCACCGCATTGATCTTCCCCGCCCGCGCGAACGCGGCTCGCCAGAGGTTGCGGCATTAGAGGGAAAGATTTTGCGAGAGCTGTTCCGAAACGGATAGCGCAACGGCCTGAAAGACCGCTGCATTCTTCGAGTTCGGTCGTCCGTCAGTTTGACGGATAGAATATCAGCTCATCCGTTCGACCCATTGAGCGCGCGACGGTCCCGGCTCGAAGGGATCGCCGAAATACTGAGTCTCACGGGCGACCTTGCCGTCTTTGAACTCCATAATACTCACCGTGTAAGACGGCGCGCCGTCGTAGGTGAGAATGAACTCGCTGACCCAAAGGTCGCCGACGCCAAGTATCCGCCGCACCGTGAAGCGCTTCTTGTTCGGCTGCGCAAAACGCGACGCTTGAATGTTGCGCCGGCCGCGGATCCGCTCGCCGGATTGCGGGTATTCGAGCACCGCATCTTCCCGGTAAATGTCATGCTCGGTTTCGAAATCGTTCGCGTCCGAGGCGGCCCAGTGGCGATCTAAAGCGGCCCGAATGGTCTGGTCGTCGCTCATGCCTTTTCTCCTTCGCCACGCGCGGCGCCTTACCTTACCAAACCGGACATTCCCGGCCACGCGTCCGTGAGCGCCTAAGCAACAAGCAACTCAGCGCAGGCAATTGAGCATTGAAACCGCGACCCGCCTTCACCGGAAGGCCGCTTGGCTTTTTTGGCTCGCGGGGGGGAGAGCCCAGGCTTCGGTCGGGATCCCACCGATTATCGCGCAGTAACGTAAACGCATTCAGAAAAGATTAGCGCATTTTTGTAAGATATATCAATATCTTACGCGCGCCTCAGTTTCTCCTCTTATGCGACTTTTGTGCGGCGCACAAAATCCTAGCTTTTTCGGTCATGATGCGTTAGCAGCGGCCCTTCTTCCGAACAAAAGAGGGGAATTTTTCAGAATGAAAATGATGTTTGCTGCGTGTCTCATTCTTGGCGCTTTGAGCACAAGCGCCGGCGCCGTTGATATGGCCGAACTTGCGCCTTGCAAGCCGGCCGCAGCGCGGCTGTGTGATCGCTCTGCCGGCATGACCTGGAGTAATTTGCTCCAATGCGGCGCAACGCTCGCCGCCCAAAGCTGGCGCATCGGCAGCTCCTGCCGTGAAGTATTGCGGAAGTATGGGCAACTGTAACCGTCCTTCGGTGCAGTTTGCAGGAACAAGAGCCCCGGCCCCGCGCCGGGGCTTTTTTTAAGCTTCGCAGTAAAGGCGGGTGTTTTGGCCGGCAAAATTTCTTCCGGGCCCCGGGAATAAATCGCGTCGTCCCCCAGTCTCCTCCCCTGAAAGCCCAAAGACCGCGCCGGTTTCCTGCGGCGGACGGCTTAAAGGAGATTGGCAGTGAGCGAATTCGATCACGACAACGGCTCGGCGTGGGGTCTTCTGGTGGAGCAGTATCATTGAAGCCGGACGCACCTCAGTCTTGGCTTTTTCCGCCAAGCGTTACCGTCAGCGAGCGGCGAGCTCGAGCGAGCCTGGACATCACAGTGCCGATGGGCACTTCGGTTGCCTGGGCAATCTCGCGGTAATCAAGGCCCTCGATGTCGCGCAACACCAGCGTTTCCCGAAACGGCGCCGGCAGCGCCGCGATTGCCGCGCGGAGCTGTTCGGCATCAGTCTTGGCGATGAGGGTCGCCTCCGGCGTTGGCGCATCCGGATCGCCTGGATTGGCCTGCGCAAGCTCGACCGCCTCAAGATCATCGACGGTAACGACCGAAGCAGGACGGTTCGTGCGGAGCCAGGAATAAGCGGCGTTGCGAACAATGCTTAACAGCCACGCCCGGGCGCTACCGCCGGCGAAACTTCGGATGGCGCGGAATGCGCGCAATGACGCATCCTGCACGACGTCTTCGGCATCACTACTGTTGCCTGTCAGCCAGCGCGCTAGCCGATAGGCATCGTCAATATGAGGCATGACAACGCTCGCGAAGCGCGCGTTGTCGTCGAGGCCGCTCATCGGGTCCCGGAAGCCAGAGGCAGCCGAGCGCAATCCTGGTCTTTCAGATTTCATTTTAGCAACTGGAAAATGCCGGCGTAGTCCTGCGGAGAAGCGAGACGTTCTGTCTGCTCCTTGGGCTCACAATTCGGCGGGGTTGGTTCGGAATAGCCGTGCGAAATCTTCCAATGTCGCGGCTGCGACGTCGGAAATCGCCCAGTAACTGACCCCCTTCTCCGTCCAGTGCACGACGTTGTAGCCAGTGATCGAGTGCGGCGTGCGGGTCAATTCAAAGCGACTTTGAGCAGGAATCTCGGTGAGGCTAATAAGATGCTTCTCGCGGCGGTAGACCAGCGTCGGGACCGGCGTCTGGCCGATAACGTCGAGACGCCCGCCAACCAACGGGAAGCCATCCTTGGCGAGGTCGACAACCCGCGGAGATTCCGGGATGCGGCCATTGAACCACGGCTTTACGGTATGGCGGTCCGAAGACACAACGTCGGTCGGCTCCGGCGCCATCAGCGCGCGGATGTGGTCTGAGACAAGAGTATCAGCTACCGTGTTTGCTGGTTCGGAGCCGGCAATAAACCAAGTCGAGCTACTGGCGACCACCGCAGTCAGTGCGATCGATGCCGCAAGTGCCCGCCACGAGGGTTGCACACGTGCGCGTCTCATACCACCCACCGAGGCCTCGATGCGGGCATGTAGACCAGGCGGGGCTAACTCGCGCGGAAGCCGCTCATGAATGAGACTTTTCAGCGCCTTGACGCGTTCGCCTTCGGCAGCGAGCGCTGGTTCAGCGCTCATCCGTTGCGCGACGCCCAGCGCATTGGCAGCATCGAGTTCGCCGTCCAGATAGGCATGAACAAGCAGCACCGAGTTATTGTCAGACGTCGATTCGCTCATCTGTTAGATCCGATCGTTCAAAGCGATTTTTCGGCCATCATGGTTGTTGCGGGGGGTGATCTTACGAGGTCTGCTGTTTAGCGGCAATTTGGCCATTGGTAAGCCGGCCGGAGCTTTCATGCCGTGCGTTTTGCCTGACATATGCGTCGACGGACAGGCTTCCAGCGCCGCGCAACATCAATACAAACATTCCGCCGGCGATGGCGAGGTCCTTCTCGAAATGGAGCAGCTCGTTCCGGTTGGCGAAATTGTTATGAAACAAGAACGCCGTTGCCAAACAAAACAGACCCAGTGCTGCCGCAGCTGAACGCGCATTCCAGCCGACCGCAATCGCCAAACCCGCAACCAACTGCAAGGCGATCGTCGGAATGAGCGCGGCTGCGGGAACGCCCATCTTGACCATGCCTGCAGACGCAGCGTCAAAGTTCGTAGCCAGAGACGCACCCTCGTGAACGAAGATCCAGGCGAGCAATAACCGGCTTCCGAGCAAGACAACATTGTCCAGCGTCGTATTTTTTATTCCCGGAACTCTGTCCATCGCTCAACTCCCCATTTGCTTCTAGCGAGAGGAAGAAGGCGGGCGAGTAACCGCCCGCTTTGGTCGTCAATTGCTTGCCGATTTGGCACTGATCGCCTTTTGCAGGTCTTCGCGCTCTTCGCAGCCGCCCGGGCAGAGTTTCGCAAGGACGGCGAGTTGCTCCTTGGCCTTCTCCATATTGCCAGTCTCGACATAAAGCTCGCCGAGATACTCGCGGGCCGCCTTGTGGTCTGGCTGAAGCTCCAGCGCCTTGGTGTAATAGGTCAGCGAG
>DATNNI010000077.1:0-15098 GCA_035601915.1 Xanthobacteraceae bacterium | reverse complement strand
TGCGGAACGCGCCCTCGAAGGCCGCTCGCTCGACGCCGCCGGTATTGCTCCCGCGCTCGCCGTCGCCGCCGACGGCACGTCGCCGGCCGACGACGCCATCGCCAGCGCCTGGTGGCGGCGCGAAATCCTGCCGGTTCACCTGCGCCGCTTGCTCCTCGGCGCGGCTGCATGAGGGATCGATGAAAACGCCACTCCAGTTCATTCTCAACGGCGAGGAAGTTGCCGCTTTCGTGGAAAGTGGAAGCAACTTGCTCGACACCCTGCGTGAATCAATCGGCGATTTGTCGGTCAAGGGCGGTTGCTGGCAAGGAACGTGCGGAACTTGCACCGTACTCATTGACGGCGTTCCGCGCGTCTCTTGCGTGACGCTTGCGGAAACGTGTGCGGGAAAGTCGATTGAGACGACAGCGGGGCTCCGCCGCGGGGCCGATTTGCACCCGTTGCAAACGGCTTTCATGGAACGCTTCGCCGCCCAGTGCGGCTATTGCACGCCGGGGATGCTGATGGCGGCGAAGGCGCTGCTCGACCGCAATCCCCATCCGACCCGCGCCGACGTGGTCGACGCTATATGCGGCAATATCTGCCGCTGCACCGGTTACGAGCCGATTATCGAGGCGGTGCTCGATGCGGCTCACGGCGACGCGCGGCGCCAAGCCTGAAGGACACTCACATGCTTGAATTTCGCAAAGATATCTTTGCTGACGAGCGCGACGACAATCTGATCGAGGTCGGGCAGCCGACGGCGCGGCAGGATATCTTGGGTCACGTCACCGGCACCTCGCCTTATTACGACGATCACCGCTTCGGTAATCTTCTCCATCTGAAAATATTGCGCAGCCCTCATGCGCACGCGCGCATTCGCTCGATCGACGATTCAGCCGCCGCGCGCGCCCCCGGCGTGAAACGGATCATTCGCGCCGCCGACGTGCCGGTCAATCTGAACACGCTGCTCAGCCTCATCCAGTTCGGCAAAGACGACGAGCCGTCGCTGGCCTCCGATGTGGTGCGCTACAAGGGCGAGCCGATCCTCGGCATTGTCGCCACCAGCGAGCGCGCCGCGATTGAGGCGATGGCGCTGGTGCGTATCTCCTACGATCAGCTGCCGGCGGTGTTCGATGTCGAGGAAGCGCTCAAGGCGGGCGCGCCGTCGGTCAACGCCGCTTATCCCAAGAATACCTTCGAGTATTACGGCAAATACGACCACCAGAAACTGCGTTACGGCGACATCGACAGCGCGTTCAAGCAGGCCGAGATCGTCGTCGAAGATCGTTATCAGATGTCGCCGATCGAGCACGCTCCGACCGAGACCAACGGCTCTATCGCCGTGCCCGACACCAACGGCCGCTTCATCGTTTATACCTCGACGCAAGCGTTGTTTTTCTCCCTCGATACCTCCGCCAAGATCAATGCGATGCAGTCCAACCAGCTGCATTTCATCGGCGGTACGGTCGGCGGCGGCTTCGGCGGCAAGGTGGATACGCTGACCGAACCGCTCTCTATTCTTGCCGCGCGGTTGACCGGAGCGCCGGTGCGCTACCGGTTCGGCCGCCACGAAGAGATGCAGTTCGGCTCGCCGCGCGGCGCCGAGCGCATCTACGTCAAGGACGGGATCATGAAAGACGGGCGCATCGTCGCCCGGCAGGTACGTTGTTATTTCGATTCCGGCGCCTACACGCGTCTCTCTAGCTACGCCGTCGTCAAGTGCACCGCCCATATTCCTGGGCCGTACACCATCCCGAACGTCCATGCCGACGTCTATTGCGTTTTCACCAATCGCACGCCGGCGACCGCCATGCGCGGCTTCGGCGTTACCGCCGTCGACTTCGCGATGGAGTGCCATATCGACAAGGGTGCTGTGGCGCTCGGGATGGATCCACTCGAATTCCGCATGCTCAACATGTACCGCGACGGCGACATGAAGGCGCATCGGCGCCAGGCGAAAAACACCGCGCTGATCGAATGTGCTCAGGTCACGGCAGAGAAAGCGAATTGGCCGTTGCGTGACGAATTCCGGCGCATGTCCTCGCGGACGGGTGGTAGCCCGGAACGCGGCGGCGTTGTTGACCGTACGCGCGCGCCGGCCTTGGCATCTGCCCCGAAGCTGACGCCGGTCGACACCGGCGCCGGTCGCACGCGCCCGCCGAGCGTCGCGCCTCCGCCCGTGGTGCCGCAGCGCATCGCCTACGAGCGGCCGACGCCCGCTGAACCGGTGCGGGCGGCTCCGCCACAACAACCGGCGCCTCGTCCCGTTCCGACTCCGCCTGCGGCACCTCCGGCATCCGCTCCAGCCGGATCGACACATGGTGCGGCGCGCTTTTCTTCGGTTTTCGGCACCAGGAGGCGCTGATCATGGCCAAACATCGCGGACGCGGCGTCGCCACCATCAACTATCCGATCGGGATGAATCTCGGCGGCGATCCAAGCCAGGCACTGGTCCATTCCAACCCCAGCGGCAAATTCACCGTTGCGCTGTCCTCTATCGATCTTGGCCAGGGGATGAAATCGGTAACGCGGCAAATCTGCGCCGAGACGCTCGGCGTCCCGGTCGAGGACGTTTACGTCGACACCGCGGATTCCGACACCGGCCCGCACTGCATGGGATCATTCGCCTCGCGCGGGACGCATCGCGTTGGCAACGCAGTGATGACTGCGGCGCGCGAAGCGCGGGGAGTTATGCTCGATGCGGCCGCCGAGGAGCTTGAAGTCGACCCGGGAGATCTGGAGACCGATGGCAAGGGCTCCATTCGCGTCAAAGGCGCGCCGCACCGCTCGATCTCGGTGCGCGACGTCGCCATCGCCGCGCAGTTCCGCCAGGGTAAGACAATTTCCGGCCGCGGCATTTTCCTTGTGCCGTTGTCGGATGTCGATCCGGAAACGGGCGAGATGTCGCCGGCGACCTGCTACGCGCACGCATGTCTGATCGCCGAGGTCGAGGTCGACGACGAAACCGGCGAAGTCACAGTGCTGAAAATGAACAGCACTTATGAGATCGGGCGTGCGATCAATCCCAAACTCGTCGAGCAGCAGCTGGTCGGCGGTTCGTGGATGGGCATGAGCCACGCGCTTTATGAGACGCCGGAGCCCTACTATCCGAATACCCGCGACGGGCCGCGGGACTTCAACGAGTATTTGATGCCAGGGCCCGGCGACATCTGTCCGCATGACATCACCGTGCTGGAACGGCCGGCACCCGATGGCCCATTCGGTGCCAAGGGCCCCGGCGAAATGTGCGCCAACCCGGTGCTGCCGGCGGTCGCCAACGCTGTGTTCAACGCGGTCGGCGTGCGTATCAACGACCTGCCGATCACGCCGGAGAAAATCTTGCGCGCGCTCAGGGCGCGGGGCGGTTTGCCCGCGGCACGCACCCGATAGCTCGCCATGGCGGTGCGTCAAACGATCGTCGGTATCAGCAGTCCGCGGGAGCTTGAAGAAGCACTGCGCGCGGCCTATTACCTCGCCGACGACGAGCTTTCGACCGCCGCCTATCTTGCGCTCGCGCTTGGCAAGCCTTTGTTACTCGAAGGCGCACCCGGCGTCGGCAAGACCGAAGCCGCCAAGGCGATCGCCGGCGTGCTCGGCCGCAGCCTGCTCCGCCTGCAATGCTACGAGGGTGTCGATGCGGCGGCGGCGCTCTATGAATGGAATTTCCCGCGCCAGATGCTGGCGCTTCGCCAAGCAGGCGCTTATGGCGACACTATCGACATCTATCGCGACGAATTTTTAATCGAACGCCCCATGCTCGCCTGCCTGCGGCGGCCGCACGAGACGATGCTGCTGATCGACGAAATCGATCGCTCCGATCATGAGTTCGAAGCGTTCCTGCTGGAATTCTTGTCCGACTTCCAGATCTCCATACCCGAGCGTGGCGCGATAAAGGCATACGAGCGGCCGGTCGTCATCCTCACCTCCAACCGCACCCGCGAGCTGCACGAGGCGCTCCGCCGCCGCTGCGTCTATCACTGGATCGAGTATCCATCGGCCGAGCGGGAAATGCGCATCATCATGATGCGCGCTTCCGGTGTCAGCGAGCGGGCGGCACGCGCCGTGGTCGCCGCTGTCGGGCGTTTGCGCCGCGAACCGCTTGCCAAACTTCCCGGCATTGCCGAGGCGGTCGAATGGGCTGAAGCGGCAACGCTTCTCAACGAGCAGGGCGAGCGCTGGCCGGAAGCGTTCCGCCGATCGCTTGGCGTCGTGCTCAAGGATGAAGATGATCTGGTGCACATCGCGCCGCGGATAGAAGCGATTCTTGCCGAGGCGCAGGCATGACCGAAACGACGGCTACGATCGCGCACTTTCTCGGCTTTACCGCGCTGTTGCGGCGCTCGGGTTTTGCGGTCGCGCCCGAGCAGAGCATGGCCTGGCTCACGGCGATTGAGCTGCTCGGGCCGGGCGAGATCGGAGATATCCGCCGCGCGGCGCGGGCGACGCTGGCGCCGCCGCCGGAGCGGTTCGGCGATTTTGACGCGCTGTTCGATGCGCATTTTCTCGGCTCTATCGTTCCCGGATTGGAGGGTGAGCAGAGTGACGAGGAGCCGTTGCGCGCCGCCGAGGACGGGGCAATCGGTCCCGAGCCGGAATTCGGCGATGAGACGCACGACTCTGGCGCCGAGGCAGCGAGCGCCGAGCGGCTCCTGGCCAGGCGCTTCTCCGCGGGTGAGGATACGCAAACGTTGCGCCGTTTTGCCCGCGCGCTGCCGAGCCGTGTGCCGCGACGGCGCGGCTATCGCTGGCGCTCGGCGCGCACCGGTACCGGCGCCGACGCACGGCGCATGTTTCGCGACGCCATGCGGCACGCCGGCGAATTCGTCAAGCTGCGCCGGCGCCGGCGTCGATTGCGGCAGCGTCGCATTGTCGTTCTCATCGACGTGTCCGGCTCTATGAAGGAGCGTACGCAGGCGCATCTTGCTTTCGCGCACGCGCTGGCGCGCGCCGCCGATGCGGTCGAAGTCTTCACCATGGGCACGCGGCTCACACGGATTACCCGGCCGCTGCGCTTGAAAAGCCGCGAACAGGCGCTCGCCACCGCTTCGCTTCTCGTCGCCGACTGGGACGGCGGCACGCGTATCGGTGACGCACTCAATGCTTTCCTCGCCGTGCCGCGCTTTGCGGCGCTGGTTCATGGAGCGGTGCTGCTCGTACTCTCGGACGGGCTCGAGCGCGGCGATCCGACCGCCATGGCGGATGCCGTTGCACGCTTTTCCCGGATCGCGTGGCGCATCGTCTGGCTCACGCCGCTCGCCGCCGACCCAGGCTTCGAACCGCGCACGGCGGGTCTTGTCGCGGCGCGGCCGTATCTCGACGAACTCGGTGACGGCGGCTCCATCGAGAAAATTTGCGCGCATGTTCTCGACTTGGCCGAGGTGAGCGCGGCGTAACAAAAAATCTAAATCGGACAAGAATTTTAAGTGTGCGCGTACGGGGAGAAATGAATGCCGCTGGAAATTAAGGTTCTCGACTACGGCGATATCGAGCTGGAATCGAGTTTTTTGGTGTTGGGACGCGATTGCGGCCGAACGCGGCGGGTGCCGACCCTGGGATTTCTGATCCTGGGCGGCACTTGGCCGGTCGTCGTCGATACCGGCTACCGCTCCAACCAGATCATGGAAACTCTGGGCATGCGCGGCTTGCAATCCCAGGAGAACATGATCGAGAACCAGTTGAAGAAACACGGCCTCAGGCTCGGAGACGTTCGCTACGTCCTGCACACCCACCTGCACATCGACCATGCGGGCAAGGACGACCTCTTTCCGATGAACACGGCCGTGGTGGTCAATCGGCGCGAGCTGGAATATTCGGTGTCCGGTCTGATGCATCCGCAATATCCGGCGGTTGACATCAAGCATCTCATCGACCGTCTGCACACCAAGGGTGCGCTGCGCTTTCTCGATCTGGAAATATCAGGGCCGACCGAATTGATGCCAGGTCTCGTTTGCGAGGCGGCTGGCGGCCACACCGAAGGCTCGATGAATGTCATCATCAAGACCGCCGAAGGCGCCGCGACGATTTGCGGTGATGTGCTCTACGACATCAACGACCAATTGGTGGACCCTTTCCACGAGATCAGCGACATGGAGCCGCGCGTCACCGGAAATCACGGGGTGAGCAAACGTGACGAGAAGGCGGCGATCAAGAAAGTGGTGGCATCGTCTCGTTTCGTGCTGCCGATCCATGATCGGCCGGCCATTCTCGAGGCCGGCCAGGTCGTAGGCCGTTTGCAGGATTCGGTTCCCGGACCGATTGTACAGTCACTGCCGAAGCGGCAGTGGTTTGCCGCCTAGCACGACGGGCAAGGGGGAGCATGTCATGAGTCACACCGCCCTGCGGCGCGAATTTTCCGATTTGATCGAGCTCGACGCGCCGGTCGACAGGCTGGCGAGCGGATTTACTTTCACTGAAGGCCCGATCTGGCACCCGCGCGATCAGTACTTGCTGTTCTCCGACATGCCGGCGGATGTCCGCCGCCGCTACGATGAGCGCAGCGGCGTTCGTGAGGTGATGAAGCCATCGAACAAGTGCAATGGCATGACCTACGACGCCAATTTGGGATTGATCGTTTGCGAGCATGCCACGTCGAACCTGGTGCGGGAATTTAACGGCAGGCGAGAGGTCCTCGCATCGCATTTCGACGGCAAGGAGCTCAACAGTCCCAACGACGTTTGCGTGCGGTCGGACGGTTCGATTTATTTCTCCGATCCGTGGTACGGCCGCATGCCGGTTTACGGCCTCGAGCGGCCGCGCCAGCTCGGCTTTCAAGGCGTCTATCGCGTGGTCCCGGGCGGTCAGCCGCAGCTTCTGGTCGATCGCACCTTGTTCGACCAGCCGAACGGATTGTGCTTTTCGCCCGACGAACGCCAGCTTTACGTCAACGATACGGTGCGCGCCCTGATCCGGGTGTTTGATGTCAACGCCGACGGCACGCTCGGTCCCGATCGGATCTTTGCTTCCGGTATCCGATCCGAGCTCGAACCCGGCGTACCCGATGGAATGAAATGCGACAGCGCCGGAAATATCTGGGTCACAGCGCCCGGAGGTGTTTGGGTCTATGGCCGCTCGGGTGCGCTACTCGGGAAGGTGAGGGTGCCAGAGCTTGTCGCCAATCTGCACTGGGGCAAATCGGACTGGCACACACTCTTTATGTGTGCGACGCACTCGCTTTATGCGGTGCGTACCAAGGTGGGCCCGCGCTCCGAGCCCTTTATGCGCGTCAGCGCCGCCCCTGCCGGGACAGCCGCCGCGGCGCCCACGTCCGCCGCCTCGGCTCCGCCTCCACGCGACGGTCCCGGGAGCCTTTCACTCGATCCTTCGCGTTGCGCGCTAATCATTCAAGACATGCAGAATGACGTCATGATGGATGGCGGCGCGTTCGCTTCCTCCGGTTCGCCGCAGCATGCGCGCGAGCAGAATGTCGTGGAAAACATCAAACGCCTTGCCGAAGTTTGCCGGGCGCGCGGCGTGATGGTCATCCATGTCTGGTTCGTTGTTGAACCCGGCGCGCCGGGCGTCACGCTCAACGCGCCGCTGTTCGAGGGGCTGGTCGATTCCAAAGCTATGGTGCGCGGCACTTGGGGCGCGGCGCCAGTCGCCGGATTGGAGCCGCAGCCCGGCGATATTGTCGTCGAAAAAATTCGCATGAGCGCCTTTGAAGGCAGCAAGCTCGAAATCGTGCTCAAGTCCGGCGGCCGCGATACCATTATCGACACCGGCGCCTGGACGAATATGTCAATTGAGCACACCGCCCGCACCGGCGCCGACAAAGGCTTTTTTGTCGTTGTTCCTGAAGACTGCTGCTCGACCATGAGCGCCGATTGGCACCGCGCATCCGTTCAGTACGCCATGCAGAACGTTGCTGCGGTGACAAAGTCGGGCGAAGTGATCGCGGCGTTGAGCTGAGATCGAGCCGTCCTAAGACGGCAGCGTCAAGCCTTCGCTGGCAAAGGCCCGCTGTACCGCGGGCCGTGCGGCGAGACGCCGTGAATGCTCGGTCCAATTCGGAAATTCGCGCTCGACGTCGAAGCCGAGCACCGGCCCGCGGGCCCAATGCCAATAGACGATCAGCAGCGGATCGGCGACGGTGTAGCGTTCTCCGATCGCCCACGGTCCTTCGCCAAGCTTCGCATCGACAGCCTGCCAAAGTTGACGCGCCGCCTTCTTGCCGGTCGCGGCAATATCCTCGACCGCGCGCGGATCGCTCGCGTAGCGCGCGGCGCGGCGCACGTGACCGAAGGCAACTTGAATGGTCGATGACAGCCAATTGAGCCATTCGGCGCAGCGCGCTTCTTCGCGCGGATCCCACGGCCAAAGCCCGGCGGCGGGATGACGCGCTGCGATGTAGCGCAGAATAGCCGGTGCTTCGGTCAAAACCCAATCGCCGTCCACCAGTGTAGGAACGCGGCCTTTGGGATTGACGCGAAGATATTCCGCGCTGCTTTGCTGGTTGGCGGCGAAGTCGATGCGCGACAGCTCGAATGGCGTGCCGACTTCTTCCAGCACGATGTGCGGCGCCAGCGAACACGCGCCGGGTGCGTAATAAAGCTTCATGGCTCGCGCTGAATCATAGAGGTTATCAATATGTGGCACGCCCGCCGGACAAGTCGAAAGCGGCGCCGGTGGTGAACGAATTCTCGGCGCTGGCGAGCCAGCAAATCATCGATGCGGCTTCCTCGAGCTCCAGCATCCGGCCGCGGGGGATTTTGGAAACGATCATGGCGAGGAAATCGGGTGCCTGGCTCAAGGCCAAAGTGGTCTTGGCGACGGCGGGCGTCACGCAATTGACGCCGATATTGTAAGCGGCAAGCTCCTTGCCGAGCGATTTCGTGAGCGCGATCACTGCAGCCTTCATCGAACTATAGGCCGGTGCTTTCGGATTGCCTTCTTTGCCGGCGACCGATGACAGGTTGACGATGCGTCCATAGTTCGCCGCGATCATGTGCGGGACGACGGCGCGGCAACAGTAGAATGTCCCGAAAAGGCCGACATTGACGACGTCGCGAAACGCCTCTGGAGGATACTCCCAGGTCGGCGCGTTCGGTCCGACGATGGCAGCGTTGTTGATGAGAATGTCGATTTCGCCGAAGCGCTTCAGCGTTGCCGCGGTAGCCGCTTCGACGGCGGCGAGATCGGCGATGTCGGTCGGCACACCTTCGGTCCGGTCCGGTGCAGCCAATGCCGAAACGGTCTTTTCCAGGAGCGTTTTATCGCGATCCCAGATGGCGACGCGGCCCCCGGACGCGAGTATGCGGGTGGCAACTGCCAAGCCGATACCCTGTGCGCCGCCGGTAACGACCGCGGTCTGCCCGTTCAAGTCATAGACGTTCATACGCTGCCCCAAAGCTTGCGGATGACTGCCTACCCGGCGGCGACCGCCCTAGCAAGCAGCCTGGCGGTTGAAGCCCTCCCGGATCGGTTGACGGCGCTGCATCCGTTCGAAACGGCTAATTACACCGGGATTGCGTGCTGCGCCGCGGCAAGATGTCAGCGATCGCCGCCGCCGGCGCGCGTCTGGTAAGCGCGCGCCCATTGTGCCGTCACCAAAGCCAGCAACGCGATCGGCAAGACGCGCTGCCACCCGAACCTGCGCCCGGCTTGGAGTGCGATGCCGACAACTCGTGGATCAAATAGTCGGGAAGGGGCCTGCGCCCGCGCGGCGCGCTCGAGTATGGCGCGGCTTCTGGCGCGCCGCCGCGCCGTCATAGCTGCGAGCGCTCCCATCGCCGCGACCGTCATAAAGAAGCCGGCGACGATAAGGCCGGCGAAGACATTGTTGAGTTGCAGCGCTACCCAGTCATAGAGAGCGACACAGAGAAAGGCGAAAGCGGTCAGCGACGCAAGCGCGACCAGCGCAGCCCAGACGAAAAGCGCCAAAGTGGCACCGGTTCTTGCCTGTATGAAAAGAACGAGATCATGCTTCCAATTCTGCAACATACAATTCGTCCAGGCTCACTCCGGTAGATGACCTTCAGCCGTCGGGAACAAATGGTTGACGACGACCAATCCGATGATTGAAATCGGCACGGCCAAGAAGGCACCGATCGGTCCCCACATCCATGTCCAAAATGCCAGCGCCAAAAATACCAGAAGCGGATTTAGAGTAAGGCGCCTACCGACAATGGTCGGCGTAATGAAGTGTCCTTCCGTCGTCGTTAGGGTCACGAAGGCGAGCGGCGCGACGAGCGCGTGACCGAGCGAAGGGAAGGTGATGAGTCCGACACCGAACAAGGCGACCACCATGACGGCGGGACCAACGTAAGGCACATAGTTCAATACGGCCGCGAGCACACCGAAAATCACCGGACTCGGAAATCCCAGAAGCCACGCGCCAACGGCGACGATCACGCCAAGCGCCGCGTTGATCATGGTGACGACCGTCAGATAGCCGGTGAGGTTTTGCTCAATGTCGTTGAGAATTTTCAGCGCCCTTAACTTGGACTCGCGTACGGAGAACAGAGCGACGAACTGCGAGCGCAGAGCGCCTTGTCCGACGAGAAAGAAAATCATCGCTCCGAAGAACACCAGAAGTTCGCCGGCGGCCGGAGTGACGAAGGCGACTGCGGGAAAGACAATATTCGGAGGTTCGCTGTTTCCCGTGTTATTCCCGAAAAAACTACGTTCCAGTTCGCGAAACGCCGCCAGCGGCTCGTCGAGCACCGACAGGCGTTCCTTGATGGTCGCGCCGATTTCAGGGGCGCGCGCGATCCACTCGCTCACCGGTCCGGCCATCGCCACGGCGGCGATACCAAGGGCGGCGAGCGCGAAAGCGACGATGGCCAACGCCGTGATCCAGGGCGAAATA
Source organism: Xanthobacteraceae bacterium (assembly GCA_035601915.1). Taxonomy (GTDB): domain Bacteria; phylum Pseudomonadota; class Alphaproteobacteria; order Rhizobiales; family Xanthobacteraceae; genus BOG-931. The sequence goes on along the minus strand of DATNNI010000077.1, from coordinate 4,309 downwards.
CCGCGCTTTTGCGCGAACCGGATCACCGGCGCGAGCGTCATCGCCACGACGGCGGCGGCGAAGACGGGCAGGAGGATGGCGCGGCCTACATAGAGAACTGCGCCGACCAAAAGCAAAAAAATCCCGATGGTCGCTGCTCGTCCGGCCGACTGCCATAGGTCTTGTGAATTGGCGAGCGGCTGGGGATCGTTGATGTCCAGCGCGAGGCGCCTTTCTTTGGTGGCGCGGATGTAATCCAAAACCTTCTCCCCTCGGAATGCCCGCCGGTAACCCATGCCACAAACGCGGCCCGCCTGCCGGAGTTCCGCTTTTGGCTGAAAGCCTTTTCCAGAGCCCGGGGATTCGGCGAGGAGCGGTGCTGGCCCGGATCGGCTAACGCGCGGCAAATCCTGTGGAAATCTGGCGAACCGGTGGAACCGAATGCCGCGCCTCGGATTAGGGGGAGGGGTCAACGGGTACGGGGCGGTTTAAATATGTCTCAAGCAGAGGTGGGTTTGGCGGAGCTTGCCTTGGGCATGTGGCCGTCGCTGGTGCGACCGACTGAAGTCGATAGGAGCCGGTCCGACGACCTTAATGACCCGCGCCGACTCCTCGACGTGCTTCCCGCCGCCATTTACGTCACCGACGCCGATGGACGAATTACCTATTTCAATGACGCCGCGGCCCAGCTTTGGGGACGCAGGCCGCGGCTACGTATCGACCGATGGTGCGGCTGCTGGAAGCTCCTCCGCCCGGACGGTTCGCCGCTTCCGCACGATCAGTATCCTCATTTTGAAACCCGGCGTCGCCGCAAGGACGGAAGCCTGGTTGATATTTCGCTGTCTATCTCGCCCGTGACCGACGAAACAGGAACGATAATCGGCGCGTCGAAAATCGCCCGCGACGTCACGGAGCAAAAACGCCGCGAGCAGCAGATATCGCTGCTTGCGCGCGAAGCGGATCATCGGACCAACAATCTGCTCGCGGTAGCGCAGGCGACCGTTCACCTCACGCACGCGGATAGCGCGGCCGATCTGAAAAAGGCGATAGAGGGGCGCTTGCGCGAGCTCGCAAACGCTCACGGCATGATGGCGCAATCGAGTTGGGCTGGCGCCGATCTGCTTCAGTTGGTGATCATGGAGCTTTCGCCGTATTTTCGCGACGGGGATCCGCGGGCGCAAATTGACGGACCAAAATTGCTTCTGAAGCCCGACGGCGCGCAAGCGCTCGCCATGGCTGTGCACGAGTTGGCGACCAACGCCGTCAAATACGGAGCGTTATCTACCGCCGCCGGAAAGGTGCGGGTGCAGTGGTCGCTGGGGCCAGCCAACAGATTATCTTTGTTCTGGCAGGAGACTGGCGGTCCTGCGGTCAGCGTTCCGCGCAAGGAGGGTTTCGGCACGCGCGCGATTACCCGCATGCTTGGGCAACTCGACGGCGAGGTTAAATTCAATTGGCTAGAAGAAGGCCTGACTTGCGACGTCGTCGTTACGATCTAGCGCAAGGCACTCCGCGCCGCCAGATTACGCCGATTTCTTCCGCGGGACTTTTTTGCCCTTCTTGCGCGCCTTTGAAAGCCCGATCGCGATCGCTTGTTTGCGGCTCTTAACTTTCCCACCCTTTCCGCCACGTCCGCTTCGCGCCGTGCCGCGCTTGTAGCGCTCCATTTCGTTCTTCACATCGCTGCCTGCACTGCGCGAATACCTGCGTTTCCTGCTCTTGGCCATTTGTCCTCCTCCGATTCGCCGGCGAGCCCTAGCTTATCAACCGGCGGAAAGAGATGAGTCCCACCTTGTGCTCAGGAAAACTTGGCACATGCACTCGAGTTCCATCAGGGCGCGGCGGAGGGGGGGCGGCTAATATCCGAAAAAAATCAGATAAACGATGAGGAACGCGACAATAACTCCGGCCAGGCCGAAACCGAGCACATAGCGGACGTTATGTCCGGTCACGCCCTGACGCGCACGGCGAGCCGGCAATACCGCATTTTGCGCCGTGTTTTGATCGGCTTCTTTGTATTCCGGCGCTCGGGTATCCGGGCTCATTAATCGCTCCAGTTCAATTCCGTCTGTTTTAACCGGAAGAGGGCGGGCAAAGTTCCAAAGATCGCCGATCGATCACTGGAGAAAAGCAGATGACGCAGCCGCTAGGGCCGCGTCATCTCTCGTCTCTCAGCTTTGCAAGGGAGCGATCGCGTGTGCGCCGCGACTCTCGCTGTGGGCCTAGGCCGCCTTACGGTTCACTTGGCCTTCCGCCATTGACGTGAGTTTCTTGTCGGTCGCCTTTTCCTCGTCGAGCGTTTGCTGAAGGAGTGTCACGCACTCTTGGCGACCGAGCTGATTGGCCCACGCAATGAGCGTTCCATAGCGCGTCATCTCGTAGTGTTCGACGGCTTGCGCCGCCGCGATCAACGCCGCGTCCAACACCGACTTCTGTTCTACCTCGCCGGCGACATCGTCGGCTTCCTCGAGAATGCCGTCAATGGCCGGGCAATCGACGCCCTGGGCCTTCTCGCCGATGAGTTGGAACACTTGCTCAAGCCGCTTCACGTGGTTTTCCGTTTCGCGAAGATGCGTCTGGAATCCTTGTTTGAGCTGCGGATCGGTGCTTTTCTCGACCATGTTGGGCAGCGCCTTCACGATCTGTTTCTCGGCATAGTAGATATCGCGGAGCGTATGCACGAACAGGTCGTTCATGCTTTTGATATCCTTGGAAAAGAGTCCCATGGCTGTTGTTTCCTTTTTTGGTTGCATGTGGGCCGTGGCGGGCTCGGCCCTCATGTATCGCCAACGTGCAGCCCAGCGCGGGGTTCCGCTGTCGAAAACGCCGAGGCGATAGCTCGTTCGCCGAGCAAAAGGCCTTGTTAGCCGCGCGTTTCAATCGCGGCGGTTCCACCGGCGTGTCCGCTGGCGGGCCATCCGGCCGATGGGCGCATGACCGCCGGCAGATTTTGCAGCTCTTGCACACTGCCGTTATCGCCGCGCAACGCGTTCATGAAGTCTTGCTGCCAGCGATCAATGTCATAGTTTGAGACAACGGCGAGCAACGCTTGGTGGCGGGCTCGGCGTTCCTCCAGCGGCATATCGAGGGCTTGCGCGATTGCGTTGGCGACCGATTCGGCGTCGTAGGGATTGACGAGCAGAGCACGGCGCATATCGATCGCGGCGCCGGCGAACCGCGAGAGAATGAGAACGCCCGGATCTTCCGGGTCCTGCGCGGCGACGTACTCCTTGCAGACGAGGTTCATCCCGTCGCGCAATGGCGTCACCAAGCCAACGCGCGCCGTGCGATAGAGTCCCGCTAACGCTGATCGGCTGTAAACGCGATTGACGTAGCGGATCGGCGACCACGACACCTCTCCGTACTTGCCGTTGAGGCGGCCGGCGGCGGAGTTCGCGGCCTCTTCAAGTTCGGCATATTCGGGGATCGCCGACCGGTTCTTCGGTGCGATCTGCAAATAGGTGACATTCCCGACCCACTCCGGGTGATTGGCCAGGAATTTGTCGAAAGCGTCGAGCCGCTGGATAAGCCCTTTGGAATAATCGAGACGATCGACCCCGATCATCAAGGCACGATTGCCAAGGCTGGCCACCAGCTCCTTCACCATAGGCGAGCGGCTATTGCGGCGCGCCAGCCGCGCGAATGCGCGAGGTTCGATGCCGACCGGAAAGCTGCCGATCTGGGTCTGCTTGCCGTTGATCCGCATTGTGATCTGGCGGCCGGAAGTCTCGAACACGCGCATGTCACGCATGGCATTGCATTCGGACATCAGATAGCGAACGAAATTTCCTGAGTCGCTTTCGGTCTGAAACCCGACGACGTCGTATTCGAGCAACAACGGAATGAGCTGCTCGTGGTTGGGCAGCGAGGTCAGGATCTCGGGCGGCGGAAACGGAACGTGTAGAAAGAACCCGATGCGGTTCCCGTGGCCGCGCCGTCGCAGCGCCGCGGCGATCGGGATCATGTGGTAGTCATGAACCCAGATCAGATCGTCTTCCAGGATCACCTTTTCCAGTTGCGTCGCGAAGTGCTCGTTGACGCGGAAATATCCGCTCAAGTCACGGCGGGCAAATTCCGCCAGATCGAGCCGGTAATGCAGGATCGGCCACAGCACCCGGTTGGCGAAGCCGTTGTAATATTCGTCAAAATCCTCGGGCTTGAGGTCGGTGACGACGTAACTGTTCTTGCCCTGGACAATGGTGCGGGTCTGCGGCTGGGCGTTGACGTCGCCGCTCCAGCCCAGCCACACGCAGGTGTGCTTGTGGAGCGTGGCTTTCAGCGCCACTTCCAGTCCGCCCGGATGGGTGCCGGCTCGCGGAATCGCGACCCG
>DATNNI010000076.1:0-4145 GCA_035601915.1 Xanthobacteraceae bacterium | reverse complement strand
GCCGCCCGGGGGTGAATATCCGCCACCACCCGGCGGTCCGCCGCCGCCCGGCGCGATGCCACCGCCCGGTGGACCGCCACCGATGGGCCCGCCCCCGGGTGCGATTGGACCGCCGCCCCCCGGTGCCATGATGCCTCCAGGGCCGCGAATGGGCGAGGCTTGCGGCCCCGATCTGCGGCGCTTCTGCGCGAATGTGCCGCCCGGCCAGGGACGCAAACTGGAGTGCCTGCAAGCGCACCACCGCAAGCTCTCTCCGCCGTGCAAGGGCTTCCTTGCCGAGCGCGGCGGCAGGTAGCGCGTCGTCGCTGCTGCACTGAGGGCGCGTTGCGGCGAACTAGAACGCCGCGACGCGCTGGCGAGACTTCGCGCTAATGCCCGGCCATATGCCGGCCGATCTCGGTGAGATCGGCCGCGCTGGCGCGCGTCTCGTAGACCAGCGCGCCGTGGAACATCACCACGAGACGATCGGCGAGCTCCAGAAGCTCGTCGAGATCTTCGCTGACCAGCAGCACGGCCGCGCCGCGATTGCGCGCCGCCATGATCTCGGCGTGGATTTGCGCGACCGCGGCAAAGTCGAGACCGAAACACGGATTGGCGGCGACCAGAATGTCGACCTCACCGGCAAGCTCGCGGGCGAGCACGGTGCGCTGCACATTGCCGCCTGACAATTCGCCGATGGCAGTATCGTCCGAGCGGGTTTTGATCTTGTAGCGCTCGATTTTGCGCAGCGCATCTTCGTGGAATTCCTTGCGATTGAGCCACCATCCGCCCGTCGCAAACGGCGCGCGATCGAATTCGCGAAAAGCGAGATTGTCGGCGACGCTCATCCGCGCGACGCAGGCGTTCTTCAGCGGCTCCTCCGGCAGGACGGAGAGATGATTGTGGCGCATCTCCTGGCGGGTCGCGTGATAGCGCTCGCCTTGCAAATAGACACGGCCGCTCTCGGCGTCGCGCTGACCGGCAAGTACTTCGATCAATTGCCGCTGGCCGTTACCGGATACGCCGGCGATGCCGACGATCTCACCGCCGCGGATCGATAGCGACACGTCACGCACCGCGGGCTGTCCGGCATCGTCCAGCGCGTTGAGGTTCTCGATATTGAGCCGCGGCGCGCCGAACTCGCCGCTGCGCGGCGGTTGCACGGTCAGCTGCTCGGCGCCGATCATGGTGCGCGCCATGGCGTCGGGGCTTAAATCTTTCACGTGCCCTTGCCCCGCGAGCTTGCCGCGCCGCAGGATGGTGACTTCATCGGCAAATGCCATGACCTCGCGGAACTTGTGGGTGATCATCAGAATGGTCAGCTCGCCGCGCCCGACCATGTCGCGCAGCATGCCAAGCACCTCGTCGGCCTCGCCGGGCGTCAGCACCGAGGTCGGCTCGTCGAGAATGAGAAAACGGCGCTTCAGGTAAAGCTGCTTGAGGATTTCACATTTCTGCCGCTCGCCCGCTGAAATCGCCGACACCTTGGCATTTAGCGGCACACGAAATGGCATGCGTGCGAGAAACTCTTCCAGAGCCTTCCTTTCGCGCGTCCAGTCCACCACCGCGGGAACGTGGTCGCGCGCCAGCACGAAATTCTCCGCCACCGTCATGGCCGGCACCGAGGTGAAGTGCTGATAGACCATGCCGAGACCCAGCGCATGCGCGGCGCGCGGATTGCCGACGATCTCCTGCCGGTCATCGATCAGGAGCTCGCCCCCGTCGGCCTGGTAGTAGCCCATGATGCATTTGACCAGCGTCGATTTGCCGGCGCCATTCTCGCCGAGGAGCGCGTGGAAAGTGCCGGGCCGTACTTTCAGCGAGACAGCGTCGAGCGCGGTGAAGGCGCCGAAGCGTTTGGTCATGGCGATCGCTTCGACGCCGAACGTGCTTTTCCCGGCGGTCGGCGACGGCAGACCGCCGGGCGGAACGAGCGTCGCGAATTCGCTCACGCGATGGCCTCGAGAAATTTCGCCGAGTCCGACACCGCGCCGAACACGCCGCCCTGCATCTTGATCATCTTGATTGCGTGGTCGTGGTTACTCTTGTCGGTAGCGCCGCAGCAATCCTCAAGGAGCAGGCACTCGAAGCCGCGGTCGTTGGCCTCGCGCATGGTGGTATGCACGCACACGTCGGTGGTGATGCCGGTGAGCACCACGTTATCGATGCCGGCGAGCCGCAGCATGAGTTCGAGATCGGTGGCGCAAAAGGAGCCCTTCCCCGGCTTGTCGATGATCGGCTCGCCTTGGCGCGGCGCAAGCTCCGTGATGATTTCCCAGCCGGGCTCGCCGCGCACCAGAATACGGCCGCAGGGTCCGGGATCGCCGATGCCGGCGCCGATCTGGCGCGAACGCCAGCGTTTGTTCGCCGGCAGATCGGCGAGGTCGGGTCGGTGGCCTTCGCGGGTGTGAATAATGTGAAAGCCCTTTTCGCGCGCAGCGGCGAGTGTCCGCTTGATCGGCTCAATCGGCGCGCGGGTGAGCGAGAGGTCGTAGCCCATCTTATCGACGTAGCCGCCGACGCCGCAGAAATCGGTCTGCATGTCGATGATGACCAGCGCCGTGTTTTGCGGCCGCAAATCCCCGTTATATGGCCACGGATACGGGTCGGCGGCGACATAGCGCTCGAGCGCCGGGCTTTCTTTACGCGCGAGTTGGGGCATGGCTCACCTCGTAATCGACAGTTCCGCCGGCGCGCCGATCAGGGTGCGCTTAGGCGAACAGGTCGCGATCATGATCAGAAGCGTCAAAATGTAGGGCGCGGCATTGAACAGATGATAGCCGTGGCTATAGCCGACCGATTGCAACGCCGGCCCGAGCGCCGCGGCGCCGCCGAACAACAGCGACGCGGCGAGGCAGAGCATGGGATTCCAGCGCGCAAAGATCACGAGCGCCACGGCGGTGATCCCCTGCCCGCTCGACAAGCCCTCGTTCCAGCTGCCGGGATAATAGAGCGAAAGGAATGAGCCGCCGATGCCGGCGAGGAAGCCGCCAAACATGGTGGCGCGTAGGCGGATGATGTTCACCGAATAGCCCATGGCCAACGCGGCGTCAGAACTCTCACCGGCGGTGCGGATGATCAGCCCCCAGCGCGTCGTCCGCAGCGCCCAAACCAGAACCGGCGCGAGCAGAACACCGATGATGAAGAGGACATTGATGCGCAGCGCCGCGCGCAATTGCGGAATGTCGCTCCACCAGCCGAGGTCGATGGCCGGAAGCCGCGGCGCCGTCGGCTCGATCAGCGGCTTGCCGAGATAAAACGCCAAGCCCACGCCAAACAGCATGAGCGCGATGCCAACGGCAATGTCGTTGACACGCGGCAAGCCGCAAATGCCGGCATGCAGCGCCCCCATTCCCGCCCCCGTCACGCCGGCGGCCAGGACGCCGACCCAGGGTGAGCCGGTGAGATAGGAGATGCCGTAGCCGGCCATCGCACCCATCACTAGCGTGCCTTCAAGACCGAGATTGATGCGGCCGCTTCTTTCGGTGATGCATTCGCCCAAGCTAACAAACAGAAACGGCGTCGACACGCGCACGGCGCCGCCGAGCACCGCAAGTGGTACGGTCCATAACCCGATGTTGCCGGGATCGGCCAAGCTTAAGCTCCTTTTGCGCGGAAGATGCTTAAGCGGCCGTAGAGCGTATCGCTTGCCAGCACCATCACGAAGATCACGCCTTCCAGCACCAGTACCGAAGCATCCGGCAGCCCAAGCCGGCGCTGCAATAAGCCACCGCTGGCGCCGATACCGCCCAGAAGGATGGCAACTGGAATGACGGCCAAAGGATTTTGCCGTGCGAGAAACGCGACAAGAATGCCGGCGAAGCCGTAGCCCGCGGCGAGGTTGGCGTTGGTGCGCCCCTGTACCGCCGCGACTTCGAACATACCGGCGAGGCCCGCCGCAGCGCCGGCGAGAAAACAAACAATGAGAATGAGCTTGCCGACGCTCAGGCCGACGACACGGGCAGCGCGCAAGTTGCCGCCGGCAACACGCGCGGCGAAGCCGAACACGGTGTGATAGATCAAAATGTACGACAGCACTGCGGCGATGATGCCGAACATGAAGCCCCAGTGCACATCGGTGCCGGGAATACTGCCGATCATGTTGGCGGCGCCGATTTCCGGCGTCGACGGCTTGTTCAAGCTGGTCGGGTCGCGCATCGGACCTT
>DATNNI010000075.1:0-2687 GCA_035601915.1 Xanthobacteraceae bacterium | reverse complement strand
GGCGGGATGTCGAGCTCGCCGAGCGGATAATCGGCATTCAGCGACGAGACATATTTGAGGTCCCAGCCGGCGCAAAACGAACCTCCGGCGCCATAAAACACTGCGACGGACGCGTCCTTATCTGCGTCGAATTGGAGAAAGGCTTCGGTCAGCGCATCGGCGCTTGCCGGATCCATGGCATTGCGGGCTTCGGGCCGATCATGGATCACGGTCCAGACGGCTCGGTCTTTCTCAATCCTCACTGACATAACGTGGAAGCTCCGTTGTGGAGGCAGCCATACGCCGGCTTACCTGCTGGTGAAAAGCGGCGGGCGGCGTTCCGCCATCGCCTTGACGCCTTCTTTGAAATCCTCGGTTTTGCGCAGTCGGCTTTGCTCGGCGAGTTCGTGCTCGGTCGCGGCGCGCACGCGGTCGGCGATGTCGCCGCGGAGCGTAGTGCGCGTGGCGATCAGGCCAAGCGGCGAATTCTCGGCGATCTCGGTGGCGAGCGACAATGCGGCCTCGCGCACTTTGTCTTGGGGCACCAGCACGTCGGCGAGACCGATGGCGTGCGCTTCATCGCCGGGCACGCGGCGGCTGGTATAGAACATCAGCGCCGCCTTGGTCGGGCCGATGACGGCGGGCAGCGTCACGGTGAGGCCGAATCCGGGATGAAATCCAAGCCGGGTGAAGTTCGCCGAAAACCGGGCTTCTTTGCAGGTCACGCGGAAGTCGGCGACCATCGCCAGTCCCAAACCGCCGCCGACCGCGGCGCCGTGTACCGCCGCGACAATCGGCTTTTTGGTGCGGAACAGCCGGTTGCCTTCGATATAAAGATGCGCGGCACCCGGCCGCGGCCCGCTTAGAAGCTCGTCGCCGTCGCTATCGCCAAAATTTGCTCCGGCGCAAAACGCCTTTCCCTGTGCGGCCAGGACCAGCGCGCGGCATTCGGCGTCAGCGTCCAAAGTCTCGAACGCCGTGGCAATCTCGCCGATCAGCGCGGCGTCGAAAAAATTGTTCGGTGGCCGTCTGATTTCGACCAGTGCGACGTGGCCGGTCTTCTCCACGCCAATGTCTTTAAACGCGGTCATGCGACACAGCCTTCGTTTCCATTTTCCCTGGGATGAAACTATCGAGGCGCTTGGCGATCAGCGCGTCCACCACCGATACGCCGTCGCCGGCCTCGTGCACGATCACCGGGTTGAGATCAATCGTCGAAATCTCCTCGGCGTGGTCATAGGCGAAGTGCGACAACCGCACCATCAGCACGGAAAGCGCCTCAATATCGGCCGGTGCTTGGCCGCGATAGCGGCCGAACACGTCGGCGCCCTTGAGGCGGCGGATTAGAGCGCGCGCTTGCGCATGATCGAGCGGCACCGGTGCGAGCGCCACATCGCCAAGCGCCTCCGCCAGCACGCCGCCAAGTCCGACCAGCAGCAGCGGTCCCCAGGTTGAGTCGTGATTGACGCCAAGAATGACTTCGCGTCCCGCAGCCGCCATCGGCTGGACCAGGACGCCGTCGATATGCGCTGCGGAGACGAAGCTTTTGGCGGACGCGAGCACGCTGTCATAGGCCGCGCGCACGCTGTCAGGCCCTTCGAGATTCAAAATCACCGCGCCGGCCTCGGTTTTGTGCGGAATGTCCGCGGACTGTACTTTCACAGCAACCGGGCCGCCAATCGCTCGCGCGGCTGCGACGGCTTCGTCGCCGGATTGCACGAGCCGCCCGGCATTTTTCGCACCGATGCCGTACGCTGCAAGCAGCGCCCGCGCCCGGTATTCGCAGATGATTGCGGGCGACTTCGCAAGTGCGACCGCGGTTTCCTCGCGCGTTGACGTGGGCGCCGGCGGGTCGATTGTCATCTCGGACCGCTCACGCCACGCGCGGTAATCCGCCATTTTGCGGAGCGTGCGCGCGCAGCCGGGCGCGCTCATGAACAGCGGAAAGCCAATGTCGTTGAGAATTTCGGTCGTCCGCTCTGATGGCAGCGTGTAGCTCCACATCAGCACCGGCTTTTCGGTCGTGCGCGCCAGCTCTTTGAATTTCGGCAAGTCGGCTTCCAAAAAAGCCGAACGCCGCGCGGTGATGACGACGATGACGCTGTCGATCGAAGGCGACCGCGCGACAATGCGCGCGAACTCGGCGTAGCCAAGCATCTGCACGCCCTGAGCGGTGAAATCGACCGGATTTTGCGACGTGCCGTAGGGCGGCACGTGAACACTAAGCGCCGCGCGGGTCGCGTCATCGAGCGTTGGGACATCGAGGCCCGCTGCAGCGCAGGCGTCCGCCATCCAGATGCCGGCGCCTCCGGACGCGGTGCAAATGCCGGCGCGATTTCCGATCGGCAACCTGTTTCCGCACGCAAGGAAGCCGGCCGCCAAATCGAGCATCTCGTCAAAATCGTGGGCTTCGATGACGCCGTAGCGTTCGAACACCGCGCTATAAGCCGCTGCGGCTCCGGCTAGCGCCGCCGTATGAGACATGACCGCGCGGCGACCTGGTTCGCTCTGGCCGATTTTGCCGACGATCAGCGGTTTGCCTGCTTGCAATGCCTTCTCGGCAACGCGCTTGAATTTCGCCGGCGTCTTGATCGCCTCGATCAGCAGCACAAAAACCTCGGTCTTGCCTTCGTCGAGCATGTAATCGACGAAGTCCGCTACTTCGAGCGCCGCTTCGTTGCCGGTGGTGACGATATGGCGGAACAAAA
>DATNNI010000074.1:0-4140 GCA_035601915.1 Xanthobacteraceae bacterium | reverse complement strand
CCCTGAGGCTCCCGAGCCGGCGGCGGCCGTGGCCGCCGCTGCGCCGGAGGGCGAGACGCGGGGCGAAGACACAAGTGCTCCAGCGGAGCCGTCGGCGATCCACGGCGAAGCCACTTTTGAAAACTCGCCGCCTATCGAAGGAACGCCGAGCAACGAGGAAGTCGAGCCGCGCAGCGAAAGGGCTGAGGCTTCCGAAATGGCTGAAACGCCTTCTGAGTTGATCTCTCAGGAAGTCCAAACTTTCGAAATAGTGGAGACACCTGCCGAGTCGATCGCCCCGACTGAACCTGCTGCGAGCCCAAGTATCGAACCTGAACCTTCGCCAAGCGCGACGAGCGAACACACCGAATCCGCGCCTCTACCGGCAGCAGACGTCGCTGTGTCTAGTGACACGGGCGCGGCCGCGCCCCTTCGCGAACCGGAAATGATCGAGGTGTGGCGGCCGGGCCGCCCGGAGGGACGCCGCCGGCCGCGAGGCGAGCATCGCCATGCGCGCCACGGCTCTGGAAGAAGCGAGGGTGTCCCCCGGCACGCGGGTCCAGTCGAAAGCGCCGTCCGAGAAATCGCTGCGCCTTCTTCCCCCGCCGACGGCGATCAGCCGCAGGCTGCCGAACAAAATGGTGGCGAGACTGCGCGCCGGCCGCATCGCCGCCGTCGGCACGGCGCGGAACAGCCGCGCCACGACCGCCAAGGCGGCCACGCTGCGCGTCACGACCGCCACCGGCCGGAACGGCGCGAAGCGCGCGAGAAAGCGCCGGATCCGAATTCACCTTTCGCCAAGCTGGCCGCGCTCAAGGCGCAGCTTGAAGCTGACGCGAAGGAGCGCCGCTAAAAGTGCCGTCACCCGCAGAGGGCCAGCGGATTGACAGGTGGCTGTGGCACGCGCGTCTCGTTCGCACCCGCGGCGTTGCCGCGGCCCTCGCCGACGCCGGCTATGTGCGGGTGAATGGACAGCGGGTCCGGGCGGCAAGCCGTGTCGTGCACACTGGCGACGTGATCACCGTCGCGCTTCAGCACACCGTGCGCGTGCTCAAAGTGCGAGGATTTGTCGAGCGGCGGGGTCCGGCCGCCACCGGCGCCACCCTATATGAGGAGCTGGCGTTCTCGAGCGGCGCGGCCGTCCGCGCGGCTCAACTTGCGCGCCAATAAGCCCTGCGATAGGAGCATGGCCCGAAAAGCAGGGTCCAGAGTGAGCGGATGACTTACATCGTCAACGATAATTGCATCAAATGCAAATACATGGACTGCGTCGAAGTGTGCCCCGTGGACTGCTTCTACGAGGGCGAGAACATGCTGGTCATTCATCCCGACGAGTGCATCGATTGCGGCGTCTGCGAGCCGGAATGCCCGGTTGACGCGATCAAGCCGGATACCGAGCCGGGGGTGGAGAAGTGGTTGAGCGTGAACGCGGAATTCGCCAAACAATGGCCGAATATCACAGCCAAGAAGGAACCACCCGCCGACGCCAAGGATTTTGAGGGCGCCACCGGGAAGTTCGAGCAATATTTCTCGCCGAATCCGGGCACCGGCGACTAATTCAACTCTTGGTTATCGGCCTTAACTTTCTCGGCAATGCGACGTTTTTGCAATGCCGTAACGCTTTGATTTTGGCCGAAAATGTGTTATAAACACGCCGTGAAATGAATAACTCCCCCAAAAAGCTCCCGCGCGTGACGGGAGCATATTTTTCAGGGGGTGTTTTCGAGGAACCGTCAAGAGGGGCGTGAGACCCACGCGAGAGCAGTGGCAGAGAAAACTCGTCATCGTCATCGTACGAAGAAAAGCCCGACCGGTATGCGCCGGAAGATAAAAAAACCAGCCTCCGGCGCGAGCCGGCGGCCATCACAGTCGACGCGCCGGCCGGTGCGGGCCACGGCGGCCGCGGCGAAACCCGTCAATCGGCGCAAGCCTGAGGCGGAAGGAGCAACTTTGGGAATGAATGCGAAGAAGACGACTCAGCGACAAGGCTTCAAGACCACCGAGTTCATCGTCTATCCGGCCCACGGCGTAGGCCAGATCGTGTCGATCGAGGAGCAGGAAGTTGCGGGGGCGCGGCTTGAGCTTTTCGTCATCAACTTCGTCAAAGACAAGATGACGCTGAGGGTGCCGACGTCGAAGATCGCCTCGGTCGGAATGCGCAAGCTTGCTGAGACGCCCATGGTCAAGCGAGCGCTCGAGACGCTTAAGGGACGTGCCCGCGTCAAGCGGACGATGTGGTCGCGCCGGGCGCAGGAATACGAAGCCAAGATCAATTCAGGCGACATCGTGGCGATCGCCGAGGTGGTGCGCGACCTTTTCCGGTCGGAGTCGCAGCCGGAACAATCCTATTCCGAGCGGCAGCTCTACGAGGCGGCGATCGACCGGCTCGCGCGCGAAGTCTCGGCCGTGCACCGGATCACCGAGACCGAAGCGATCAAGGAAATCGAGGGCATGCTGGCGAAGGGCCCGCATCGCGGTCCGAAGCCAGAGGTTGCGGAGGCCGAGGAAGAAGCCGTTGTTGAAGACGAGGCGGCCTGACCCGGTCAGCTTTTCTATAGCAACCTAATTTACATCGGCCCGGCGGTGACGCCGGGCCTTTTTAGTTCCAGGCTCTCGGCGGCGCTATCAGTCCGCCGAGAAAAATCCCCGCGATAGTCATAAATTAAGCCTCATTTGAAAGGAAATGCTTACCCTGCATTCGCGGGGGAGGGGCGTTGGGATGTGGCGCGTGCGTGCGGTAAGACCCGGTCTGTGGCTGGGCATTGGCTTTGCAATCTTTACCGGTTTCCTGCTAGGCAATTGGCAGGCTTTCCAATCCCGAGCTGCCGATCTTTCTCCATCGGAGAAAGTGGCGCTGCGGTTTCCCGAAGCTGATATTGATCAGCCAATCGCCGTGAAGCCGGTCGGCACCCCCCCGATGATATTGGGGGACACGGACCTCGCGCTTTTCAGTCCTGAGCCGATGCTTCCCGAGACGCGTCAGCATCTCGTTCCGGCCCAATTGCAACCCGCATTCCCCGCGATAACGGTTTCCCTGCCGGTATCCGAGACCGCGCCGGTTCGTGCTATTCCGGTCGCGCTTGGGGTTCCGGCAAAGAGGGAAGCGAAAGCGCCCGTGTTTAGCGCCGCTCGGCCCGCGCCGAAGAGCGAAGCCGACGCTACTTCCCGACGCGGCAGCAGGCCGGGCTTCCTCCTCAACGACGCACAGATCGCCAGTATAAGAACGCGGCTGCACCTGACGCCGGATCAAGAAAGCATGTGGCCCGCGGTCGAGGCGGCCTTGCGCAACATCGCCTACGCCAAGGCGCAAGTCGCGCGCCGGCGGAGCGATGACCGCGGGGCGGATTTGGCGGCGCTCGATCCGGACAGTGAAGCGGTTCAGGGGCTCAAATCCGCGGCGGTGCCGCTGATCATGAGCTTCTCCGAGGAGCAGAAGAGCGAAGTGCGCAGCCTCGCCCATGTGATGGGGCTGGATAAGCTCGCCTCAGAGTTCTAATACTGCGCCGGCAATTGCCGGCGCTTGACCGGCAATGCATCGTCTGGGTTTCCCATTTCACCGGCGGTCGCTGCCGTAGCTCAGTGGTAGAGCACTCCCTTGGTAAGGGAGAGGTCGTCAGTTCAATCCTGACCGGCAGCACCATAAGCCACTGGAAACAAATAATAATTTAAAGTGGATTGCTGCCGCTAACGGATGCCGCTAAACTCTGCCGCTATGTCGCGCAAAATCGACTATCTGTTCCTGCGGCCGGGATCGCGGAATTGGCACATCAAGTTGCAATCACCGACCGGCCGCACTGAGAAGTCGCTTAAGACACCGGATCGCGTGCAAGCCGAGTTGCTGGCGCTACCGTTGATCGCGGAGCACAAGGCCGAGCTATTGAAAGCGCGGCCCCGGATCGAGTGGATTTGGCATCATAAATACGAGCCCGGGCGGGAGCACATTGACCCCGATGGCGGCCGCATCATCGCGACGGACCGCGAGTTGATATTCATTGACCACACTGGCGCGATTACACGCACGGCCGCGAACGGCGGACCGGCGTCCTATCTTGTGGGGCTGGAAAGGCGGCTAGGTCTTACTGTGCCCGTTCCCTTTGAAGTTACGGAAGTCACGGAAGTCACGGAAGTCACGGAAGTTACGGAAGCGGGCCGCCCCATGTT
>DATNNI010000073.1:0-3915 GCA_035601915.1 Xanthobacteraceae bacterium | reverse complement strand
CCGCCGCACTAAAGTGCTTCTACGGTTACCACCCCCCGAACCGCCTTGATAGCGCCGGCGATTTGCGGCGACACCTTAAAGCGGCCCGGAAGCTTGACCTCGACCTCGTTTCCGTTGCCGAGCATCAGCACCATGCTCACTTCGCCGTTGCCCTGCTCCGGCCCATTGCTGCCATTGCGGCCGGCCGGAAGCCGAATAGGTTCGAGGCGCCGCGCGACGCCTTCGATTGGCGCGTCGTCGCGCAAAAACACCCGCAATCCCATTTGCATCTTGGTCGCCGCCGCATCGAGCCCTTCGACCGATTGGATCCGGGCGCGCACTTCATCGCCTTGCACTTCGGCGGTGAGAAACAGCAATACGGCAGCGCCCGGTTCAAGAAGATCGCGATAGGCCGCAAGCCCTTCCGCAAACAGCACGGCTTCGTAGTGACCGCTGGGATCGGACAAGCCGATGATGCCCATCTTGGTGCCGTTTCTGGTGCGCCGTTCGGTGCGCGCGACCACGCTGCCGGCGACCCTGCCACCCGTTGCGCCTGCCTTTACGGCGCGAGCGAATTCGGACCATTGCTGTACACGGAGCCGCTTGAGTGCCGCAGCATAATCGTCGAGCGGATGGCCACTGAGAAAGAAGCCCACTGCTTCGTATTCGCGCTTGAGGTGCTCCGCGGGCAGCCACGGCTCGATATCGGGCAGGTTCAGCGGTTCGGGCGAAGCCGCACCGCCGAAAAGCTCCGATTGGCCGCTGCTGGCATCGTCGTGCGAGCGCTGGGCCGTCGCCAGAATGCCCTCCGCCGCGGCAAGTACACGCGCGCGGTTGGCATCGAAGCTATCGAAAGCACCGGCGGCGACCAAGCTCTCGAGCACACGCTTGTTGACGGCGCGCGGATTGATGCGCCGGGAAAAGTCGGCCAGATCGCGGAAAGCTTGCGCCTCGCGCGCAGCAACGATGGTTTCGACGGCTTGACGGCCGACGCCGCGTAACGCCGCGAGCGCGTAATAAATCGTGTTTCCGGCGACATCGAACGCCACCCCGGAGCGGTTGATTGATGGCGGCTCGACCGTGATTTCAAGCCGTTCGGCCTCGGCGCGGAATTCGGCGAGTTTGTCGGTATTGCCCATGGCGAGCGTCATCGACGCCGCGAGAAATTCCACCGGGTAGTTCGCCTTCATGTAGGCCGTTTGGTAGGCGACCAGCGCGTAGGCCGCGGCGTGGCTCTTGTTGAAGCCATAGTCGGCGAATCTCGCGAGCAGTTCAAAAATCGTATCGGCCTGCGCCGCATCGACGCCGCCTTTGATGCATCCGGACACGAAATGCTTGCGCTGCGCTTCCATCTCCTTGCGGATTTTCTTGCCCATGGCGCGGCGCAGTTGATCGGCTTGAGCGAGCGAATAGCCGGCGAGAACCTGCGCAATCTGCATCACCTGTTCTTGGTAGATGATGACGCCGTAGGTCTCGCGCAGAATCGGCTCCAATCTCGGGTGAATGAAGTCGGGCCGCTCGACGCCGTGCTTGCGCGCGCAATAAGTCGGAATATTAGCCATGGGTCCGGGGCGGTAGAGCGCGACCAACGCGATGATGTCCTCGAAACGGTCCGGACGCATGTCGATGAGAGCGCGCCGCATGCCGGCGCTTTCAACCTGGAACACGCCGACCGTGTCGCCGCGCGCCAGCATGTCGTACGACTTCACATCGTCGAGCGGCAGATTGCCGAGATCGACCTCGAAACCGCGGCGGCGCACCATTTTCACCGCAAGATCAAGAACGGTCAGCGTCGTCAGGCCGAGAAAATCGAACTTCACCAGTCCGGCCGGTTCGACCCACTTCATGTTGAACTGGGTCACCGGCATCAGCGATTTTGGATCGCGATAGAGCGGCACCAGTTCCGTTAGCGGCCGGTCGCCAATAACGATGCCGGCGGCGTGCGTCGAGGCGTGGCGCGTCAAGCCTTCGAGTTTTTGCGCGATATCGAAAGCACGCCGCACCACCGGATCGCGATCGCGCTCCGCTTGCAGCCGCGGCTCGTCATCGATGGCGCGGCCCAGCGTGATCGGGTTGAGCGGGTTTTGAGGCACCAGTTTACAAAGCTTGTCCACCTGCCCGTAGGGCATCTGCAGAACGCGGCCGACGTCGCGCAAGACACCGCGCGCTTGCAGCGTGCCGAAGGTGATGATTTGCGCGACCTGGTCGCGCCCGTACTTTTCCTGCACGTAGCGGATGACTTCGTCGCGCCGCTCCTGACAGAAATCGATATCGAAATCCGGCATGGAGATACGCTCGGGATTGAGAAATCGCTCGAACAGGAGCTCGAAACGGATCGGATCGAGATCGGTGATGGTCAGCGCGTAGGCGACCAATGAACCGGCCCCCGAGCCCCGGCCCGGCCCGACCGGAATGCCCTGCGCCTTCGCCCATTGAATAAAATCAGCCACGATCAAAAAATAGCCGGCGTATTTCATGCTCTCGATGACGCCGAGTTCGAAGGCCAACCGGTCCTGGTAGTTCTGGACGGAATGACCGGGCGCGACGGGATGCCGCGCGAGACGGCGCTCAAGCCCCGCCGCTGCCGCGCGGCGTAATTCTAAAGCCTCGTCGTCAACTCGGCCGGCTCGGGCGTCAGCCGTTTGACCTTCCGACGCCGCTTTTGGCCCTGAGGAGAAGCGCGGCAGGATCGGCGCAAGTGTCCGCGGACGAAACGAGCAACGTTCGGCGATTTCTACGCTTGCGGCCAAGGCCTCAGGCAGATCGGCGAATAACGAGGCCATCTCATCGCGAGTTTTGAAGCGGTGTTCAGCGGTAAGCTGGCGGCGCTCTCCATCGGCGATGAGTTTGCCTTCGGCGATGCAAAGGAGCGCATCGTGGGCTTCATAATCTTCGCGCGCCGCGAAGAACGGTTCGTTCGCCGCGACAAGGGGAATGCCGAGCGAATAGGCAAGCTCGATCAGTCCCGGCTCCGCCATGCGTTCATTGGGCATGCCGTGGCGTTGCAACTCGATATAGAGCCGGTCGCCGAACAGGCGCTGCAAATCCTGGCACCGCGATTGCGCCAGCGCTGTTTGCCCGGTGGCGATTGCGATATCGAGCGGACCGCCCGGCCCGCCGGTGAGCGCGATCAGCGCCTCGGTATCGTCGGTAAGCCAATCGAGCTTCAGGTGCGCCTTCTCAGTCGGCGCCGTTTCCAGATACGCCCGCGAACAAAGACGCATCAGGCTCCGATAGCCGCGTTCGCGCACGGCGAGTAAGACGAGCCTCGGAAAATCGCGCCCGCCTGCGGGCGCGCGATTGTCCTGATCCCCGAAATCGACGCCGAGTGCGCAGCCGACAATCGGTTGAATGCCGACGCTCGCTATTTTCTCGGAGAATTCCAGCGCACCGAACATGTTGTCGGTGTCGGTCAGCGCCAAAGCAGGTTGCCGGTCCTTCTTGGCGAGCTCCGCCAAGCGGGCGATAGTCAGCGCCCCTTCGAGCAGCGAGTAGGACGAGTGCACATGCAGGTGCACGAAACCGGGACCGGTGGCGGCCGCAGCGGGCATAGCAGCAAACTCACAAAGGGTGATTCCGAGCGATCGACAATGCTGGATCGCAAGCCACACTGTCTATCGCGGAAGCCCCCATGGTCCCCCGCCGCACACAGAAAGATGCGTTCAGGCTATTCAACGCAGCGGTTGCTCAAACAACGGCGAGAAGCTGAGCCCACACCGCAACCATGGCGAGGAACAAGGTGATCGACGCGAGGGCCAATGCTTCTTCTGCGACGGCACGAAACATAGCATACCTCCAGAACAATGAGAGAACATAGTTCCCTTATTGTTCTGGATTTGATCCGTCAAGCAATACTTTGAGCACCGCGCCGGCTAGTTAAGAAAGCCTTGGCGTCGTTTTACCGACTAACGCGCGAGATCATGGCTGCCCAAGCGA
>DATNNI010000072.1:0-2536 GCA_035601915.1 Xanthobacteraceae bacterium | reverse complement strand
TTCGCTTTCAATGCGCTTCGTGGCGCGCTATCTCAACCTTGATGAGACCGAGGTAATTTTGCTGGTGGCGCAGTCGCGCCCGCTCATGGCGGCTGGCGGCCGCCGTGCGCTTGAATGACCGCGCCGGTGATGTAGCTCGCGCGCGGCGAAGCAAGAAAAGCAATGATTTCTGCGATCTCCTCGGGCTTGCCGAGCCGGCCGATGGGAATCATCTTGCGCGCCGCCTCGATCTGCTCCGCGGTAAGGTCCCCGCGCACCGCCGGCGTGTCGGTCAGCCCTGGTGCGACGGTGTTGACTGTGACGCCGAGCGGCGCCGCCTCAAGCGCGGCAACCCGCACCAGATGGATGTTGGCTGCCTTCGCCGCGGAATAGGCCGGACCCGTCGGACTCTCGGGCACCACTCCGGACATTGACGCGACGGTGACAATGCGGCCACCGGCGACCGGCGCCTTGGTGCGGCGCTGGAGCATGGCGCGGATGCAGAGGAACGGACCGCGCGCATTGAGCGCTTCGGTCTTGATCCAGTTTTCCGTCGTCATGTTGACAATGCTGGGCTTGTGGCCCGGCGTCATGAACACCGCGCCGGCGACACAGGCGAGCGTGGCGACCGGGCCGAGTTTTCTCTCGGCCTCGTCGAATAGCGCTTCGACTGAGCGCTCTTCGGTGACGTCGGTGTGGACGGCGATATGGCCGCTTCCCGGCAGCGATTGGGCCACGCGCTGCGCCGCGGCGAGGTTGATGTCAGCCACAGCCACGCTGTGGCCATCGCGCGCGAGCACCCGCGCTGTCGCCTCACCAATACCGCTGCCGCCGCCGGTAACAATCGCAACCCTGCTCACGGGTGTCCCCTATTTGTTTCGGCGAGCATAACCGGATGGAGCGCGTCGCTCCACTCGCGACGGTTGCTCTTTCTCGTCCATCGGTGCGAGCATAACGGACGTGCTACATATCACGGCCTGCATGCATTCCCTCGGCCACGACGGGGCCGAGTCTGGCAGGCATAGGGGCACCATGAAGCCGTTTTCTGCGCGAGCATTGGCGTGCGCGAGCCTTGTGTCGCCCCCGCTATTCGCGATTCTTCTTGCGCTCCTGCTCGCAGCCAACGCCGCCGCTGCGACGTTACCGCCGGCCGCAAAAATGAATGCCTATGTCGAGTGCGTCAATCGTCTCTCCGAGCGCGCTTATGATTCACGCAAGCGTTATTTCAGCTGGGCCGCTCAGAGCGGCCCGACCGGCCGCGAACGCATCATCTACGGCACCTACACGATCTACGACACTTCCGGCTGCCGGAAGAACGTCGGGATGGCCAACGCCATGGAGCCGCACGACGCCGCGCTCGAAGCTGCCGCGACGGCCTATGTCGACGCGGTGAGCAAGCTTGAGCCGCTGCTCAAGGAGGCCGACGACTATTACTCCGCGGAGAACTACAAAGATGACAAAATGGCGAAAGGCAAAGAGCTTCACCCGCGCCTCGTCACCGCCTGGGATGCGTTCGCCGGCGCCGATCACAATCTGCGCGATGCGGTCGAAGTCATCAATGACAGGCGCGCGCTGGAAAAGCTCGCGGCTATCGAGCAGAGCGAAGGCCGCAAGGCGCATTATTACGTCGATGCGCTGATGATCTACGCCAAGCGCGTACTAGTCGCGGAAAAGGCGGCGGCTCCCGATGTTGCCGCGATCACGCAAGGGCTCAACGACTACGAGGAAGCGATCAAGGGCGCCGAGCAGGCGTCAGGCGCCGGCGGCGATGCCAAGATCGGCTCGATATTTATGAGTAACGCCAAGTCGTATCTGGTTACAGGCAAGCAATTGATGCGCCGTATCCGCGACCATGAGTCCTACAGCGCCGGCGACCGGATGATTATGAATTCCGGCAGCGGCTGGATGGTGGAAGGATCGCCGCAGCGTTTGCTGCGCGACTATAATCAGCTGGTCGATGCCTACAATCGCGGTCCCGGAATTTAAGAAGCAGAATAAATCCAGGTGACCCGCCGCGTCGCGGCTTGTACCGCCGTTATTTAGGTTTGATCTGATCGGCGCTTTTCAGGACGATTTGCGGCTTGTCCTTGTAGAGTTTGATCGGGCCGGTGATGTCGACGGTCTTGCCTTTGAGCGCCGTCACATTGGTGAATTTGCTCGTGTCCTTGGAGAAGATCACCGCCGCGAACGTATTGTTTGGAAAGTGGCCGCCCAGGTCGATGTAGGTATTTCCCGCCGGTGTCGTGTGCACGTTGTCGACCGTGCCCTCGACGGTCACGGTTTTGCCGACTTGCGCCTTCGCGTCGGCCGGCGCAATCGCCTGCGCGAAAGCCGGCGCGGTGACGATGGCGAAGCCGAAAGCCAGTATCAGCGTTTTCATAATTCCCCTCCGCTCTGGCTGGGGCCAACCGCCGCGGCACGGGTATCGCTAACTCGTCCTCGTTACGCGATGAAGGGCCTTACGCAGGCACAAACGCGGGCGCTCAAAGCCCCCGAATCGGGTCATCGTAGCGTGCGGCGGGGACGAAAGGAAACCGTTCCTCCGGGCTGGCTTGTC
>DATNNI010000071.1:0-2733 GCA_035601915.1 Xanthobacteraceae bacterium | reverse complement strand
GTTGAGCCGGATGCCGTAGCGGCCCCACTCGGTCGCCAGCGACATGGTCATGGCGTGAATGGCCGATTTGCTCATGGCCGACGGCACGACGTAGGGGCTGCCGTTGTTGATCCAGGTCACCACGATGGACACGACGTTGCCGCGATGACCGCCCGCGATCCAGCGGCGCCCGACAGCATGCGTCACGTAGAACGTGCCGTGCATCACGATGTTGGCTACCGCGTCAAAGCCCCGCGGACTTAAATCTTCAGTACGCGAAATGAAATTGCCGGCGGCGTTATTGATGAGGTCGGTAAGCGGCCGCCAGCGAAAATATCGTCCACCATGGCGTCGACCGCCGCGGCATCGCGAATGTCGACGCCATAGGCGCGGACGCTGCCGCCCAATTTGCCGCTAAGTTCGGCGGCGGTGGCCTCGCACACCGATTTCCTGCGGCCGCAAATGAAAATGTCAGCGCCGAGCGAAAGAAATTTCTCCGCCATTCCCTTGCCGAGGCCGGTGCCGCCACCGGTGATGAGAATGCGCCGACCGCGCAACAATCCTGCCGTGAACATGCGCCCTCCCCGCTCGCTTATGGTTTTCAGGCTTCGAACACCGCGGCGCTGTCGACCACGTCCGCCAGCATGACGAGCGTGCGCAGCGATGCGCGGTGCGCCTTCAAGTCGCTGGATATACAGCAGTCGGCGAACAATCGGACCAGGTAACCCAGATCGGCGGCATCGCGCACCGTGTGCTCGACGGAAAATTGCGTCGCCAAGCCCATGACGTTGATCCGCCCGACCGCGCGCTCGCGCAGCAAATCCTCAAGGCCGGTGCGGCGGAACGCGCTGTTGGCGTTGCCAGCGACAAAAATTTCGCCGTCGAGCGGTTCAAAACCTTGATATGCCGCGGCGCCCCAGGTGCCTTGCTTCAATGCCCCCAACTCGTGTGTTTTCGCAAACAGCCGGCAGTTGCGCGGGAGATCGGAAAAGTCCGCGGCGAAGACGATATGCATGTGGGCGATCGTCCACCGCGCGCGCCGCGCCGCTTCAAGCGCGCGCCGGCTCCCGTCGAGGAAGCGCGCAGCGGCACGCGTGCCGCGATGAAGCGAAAATGGAATAAGGCCGCGCGGATGACAGATGTCGTTTTGATAATGCAGCGCGATCAGCGCGTCGTTCGGGGATGTCTCGCTCACCGCGTGCGCACTCATGACTTCTTTTGTCGGCCGTCATCTTGACGTTTTAGGCTTAAAATGTCCAATTGCGCCGCCCCAAACAGTGATCGCGATCCTGCCATGAGTGATGCCTCTGCTGGCCCGCCGGCGCCAATTGTCGACCCCAGCGCCGTCAAGGAAATCGCCGCCGGTGTTTATGTCATCGGCGACCGCCGCGTTCCGCTGGTACCGAATATCGGCATTATTCTCGGCCGTGACGCGGCGCTGATCGTCGATACCGGCATGGGCCCGGAGAATGGCGAAATAGTTCTGGCGGCTGCTAAACGTTTGGCCGGCAGGCGTCCTTTAATTCTGACCCTGACGCATTTCCATCCTGAGCACGGCTTCGGCGCGCAGGCGTTCAAGGGCGTGGCTAAGATTCATTACAACAGCGCGCAGCGCGACGAGTTGCGCGCCAAGGGCGAAGCTTATCTCGGCATGTTCACGACTTTCGGCCCCGGCGTGGCCGCGGCACTCGAAGGCACCCTTCTCGTCGAGCCGGACGAAGTCTATGACGAAGCTTCGACTGCCATCGATCTCGGCGGACGCCGCGTGGAGCTGCGAACATGGGGGCTTGCGCATACCGCGGGCGATCAGGTGGTTTGGCTGCCGGAGGAGCGCATCCTGTTCACCGGCGATCTCGCGGAAGAGCGCATATTTCCGATCTTCCCTTGGTTTCCTCCTCAGGACGCAACCATCGACGCTGCCCGCTGGGCGCATATCCTCACCGAGGTGGCGTCATGGGACCCAGCGATTGTGGTGCCCGGGCATGGCGACCTCGGCGGCGTCGAGATCGTCAACGCGGTGCGCGATTACATCGTCGATCTGGGACAGCGCGTGAGGCGGGAGCGCGAGGCCGGCAAAGGCGCGGATACGATCGTCGCCGAGCTCGCGCCAAAAATTCGCGCAGAACATCCCGATTGGTCGGCGCCGGAATGGATCGATTTCGCCATCCGCTATTACGCTACACTGAGCTGAACGGGCTTGGTCGCGGCGTTAAGTGAAACTAGAGCATGATCCCAAAAAGTGGACACCGGTTTTCGGAAAAGATCATGCTCCATCAACAAGCTAGAGTGGGATGACGGTTCGAAGAAAAGTCATCCCGCTCTAGCGGCGGCCGAACGGCCACGTCAGCTCTCTTCCGCCCGCGATGCCGTCGGGACGGAACAGGATAATGATCAGCATGAGCAAGGCCAGGATAACGTCGCCGGTGCCCGCCGGCGCGGCGATGTTGGTTGTGCCGACCTGAAATCCGATCTCAGCTTCACGCAGCCCTTCCGTTAAGAGCGCGATCACAATCGTGCCGGCAACGGCGCCGGTGAGGCTGCCGCGGCCGCCGATCAGCAGCATGGCGACAATCAGGAATGTAAGATCGAGGTAAAAGTTCTCGACGCGGACAATGCCGAGAAAATGCCCGAGCAGCACGCCGGCAATTCCCGACAAGAAAGCGGAGACCACGAACGCCCGCAAGCGGTGCAGGACGACGTTGACGCCGGAGGCTTGTGCGGCGGCTTCATCCTCCCGCGAGGCGCGGAGAAGAA
>DATNNI010000070.1:0-14823 GCA_035601915.1 Xanthobacteraceae bacterium | reverse complement strand
GGTGCCGTCGGCCCGACCAACCGCACCGCCTCCATTTCTCCGGATGTTCTGAATCCCGGTTTCCGTGCTGTCACCTTCGATGACCTGCGCACCGCTTATACCGAGCAGGTCAGTGGCCTGATCGACGGCGGCGCCGACGTGCTGTTGATTGAGACGATTTTCGACACGCTCAACGCCAAGGCCGCAATTTTCGCCTGCCTTGAAATGATGGAAGTGAGCGGGACAAACGTCCCGCTGATGATTTCCGGCACCATCACCGATCGGTCCGGACGTATTCTTTCCGGCCAAACGCCTGAAGCGTTCTGGAATTCCATGGCGCACGCCGCGCCGCTTTCCGTCGGTCTCAACTGCGCGCTCGGCGCCGGGCAGATGCGGCCGCATATCGCTGAACTGGGCCGCGTCGCCGATACGCTGATTTGCGCCTATCCCAATGCCGGCCTGCCGAATGAGTTCGGCCATTACGACGAAAGCCCACAAATGATGGCGGCGTTAATCGGCGAGTTCGCCGAGGCCGGACTGGTCAACATTGTCGGAGGCTGCTGCGGCACGACTCCTGATCATATCCGCGCCATCGCGGCCGCCGTCTCCAGCAAGCCGCCGCGCCGAATTGCGAGCCCTGAGCCGCTGTTACGGCTCTCGGGACTCGAGCCATTTACGCTCACGTCGGCAATTCCGTTCGTAAATGTCGGCGAACGCACGAACGTGACCGGGTCGGCGCGCTTTCGCAAGCTGATCACCGGCGGCG
Source organism: Xanthobacteraceae bacterium (assembly GCA_035601915.1). Lineage (GTDB taxonomy): Bacteria > Pseudomonadota > Alphaproteobacteria > Rhizobiales > Xanthobacteraceae > BOG-931. The sequence continues at coordinate 14,078 of DATNNI010000070.1, read as the reverse complement.
ACTTTGCTGCGGCGCTCGCGGTAGCGCGCGATCAAGTCGAAAACGGCGCACAGATCATCGACGTCAACATGGACGAGGGCCTCCTCGATTCCGAAAAAGCGATGACGACGTTTCTCAATCTCATCGCCGCGGAGCCCGATATCGCGCGCGTGCCTGTGATGATCGATTCGTCAAAGTTCTCGGTCATCGAGGCCGGCCTCAAATGCGTTCAGGGCAAGTCCGTCGTCAACTCGATCTCGCTCAAGGAAGGCGAGGACGCTTTCGTCAAGCAGGCGCAATTGGTGCGCCGTTACGGCGCCGCTGTAGTGGTCATGGCGTTCGACGAGAAGGGCCAGGCCGATACTTTCGAGCGCAAAACGGCGATCACTGCGCGCGCCTACGACATTCTGGTCAACCGGCTCGGATTTCCGCCGCAGGACATCATCTTCGATCCGAACATTTTCGCGGTGGCGACCGGAATCGAGGAACATGACGGATACGGGAAGGCGTTCGTCGATGCCGCCGCGTGGATACGGCGGAAGTTGCCGCACGCTCACGTGTCCGGAGGCGTGTCGAACCTCTCCTTTTCGTTTCGCGGCAATGAGACGGTGCGCGAAGCCATGCACTCGGTGTTTCTCACCCATGCCATCGCTGCCGGCATGGACATGGGCATCGTCAATGCCGGCCAGATCGCGGTCTATGACGACCTCGATGCCGAGTTGCGCGAAGCCTGCGAGGACGTAATCCTCAATCGCCGCGGCGACGCCGCCGAGCGATTGCTCGCGGTTGCACAGCGCCATCGCGGTCACGGCAAGGAAAAGAAAGAGGCCGATCTGTCTTGGCGCGAGTGGCCGGTCGAGCAGCGGCTGACGCATGCCTTGGTGCACGGCATCAACGATTTCATTCCCGTCGACGTCGAGGAAGCGCGGCTCAAAGCGCCTCGGCCGCTTGCCGTCATCGAAGGCCCGCTCATGGACGGCATGAATGTGGTCGGCGATTTATTCGGAGCCGGGCGCATGTTTTTGCCGCAAGTGGTCAAATCGGCGCGCGTGATGAAGCAGGCAGTCGCTTGCCTCCTGCCCTATATGGAGCAGGATAAGGACGGGCGCAGTCATGTGTCCTCCAACGGCAAGATCGTGCTCGCGACCGTTAAGGGCGACGTGCACGATATCGGCAAGAACATCGTCGGCGTCGTGCTCGCGTGCAACAATTACGACGTGGTCGATCTCGGCGTGATGGTGCCGGCTGAAAAGATACTTGAGGCTGCGATTGCTGAGCAGGCCGATATTGTCGGCCTTTCGGGCCTGATTACCCCCTCACTCGACGAGATGTGTCACGTCGCCAACGAGATGGAGCGCCAGGGTTTCGATATCCCGCTGCTCATCGGCGGAGCCACCACCAGCAGAGTGCACACCGCGGTAAAAATCCATCCCAATTACCGGCGCGGGCAGACGATTTACGTCAATGATGCCAGCCGCGCCGTGGGCGTAGTTTCCACCCTGCTCTCGCCGGACACGCGCGCACACACGGTCAATGAAGTGCGGGCGGAGTATGCCCGAATCGCCGCCGCGCATGCGCGGGGCGAGCATAACAAGCGGCGCTTGTCGCTTGCTGATGCGCGCGCCAATTCCTTGAGGCTGAATTGGTCGGGGGATTACCGTCCCCCCGCGCCGCGTTTCACCGGCGCGCAACGCATCAGTGAAGTACCGATTTCCGAACTCATCGACACCATCGATTGGACGCCGTTCTTCTCGGTTTGGGAACTGAGCGGCAAATTTCCGGCGATCCTGGATGACGCCAAAGTCGGCGAAGCCGCTCGCAGCCTTTACGCCGACACGCGGGAGATGTTGCGTCAAATTATTGCCGAACGCTGGTTTCAGGCGCACGCCGTTATCGGCTTCTGGCCGGCTAACAGCGAAGGCGACGACATTCTTTTATTTGCTGATGAACGGCGTTCCGCACCGGTTGCGACGTTGCGCACGCTCCGTCAGCAGCTTCCGCGCCGTGAAGGCCAGTCGAACGTGGCACTCGCCGATTTCGTCGCGCCGCGCGCGAGCGGGCTCGCCGACTATATCGGCGCCTTCGCCGTAACCGCCGGGATCGGCGAGGAAGCAGTCGTCGACCGTTTCAAGCACGCCAACGATGACTATTCTGCGATCATGGCCAAGGCGCTGGCCGACCGGCTGGCGGAATCGCTTGCCGAACGGCTGCACCAACGCGTGCGCAAGGAACTCTGGGCGTACGCGCCGGATGAGGCGCTGGCCACTAACGAACTTATCAGCGAAAAGTATCGTGGCATCAGGCCAGCGCCCGGCTATCCGGCGCAACCGGACCACACCGAGAAGGCGACCCTGTTCGGGTTGCTCGATAGCGAGCGCGAGATTGGCGTGCGGCTGACGGAAAGCTTCGCCATGTGGCCCGGCGCATCGGTGTGCGGGACCTATTTCAGCCATCCCGAAAGTTATTATTTCGGCGTCGGCAAGATCGAACGCGATCAAGTCGAGGACTACGCGGCGCGCAAAGGCTGGACGTTTGCCGAAGCCGAGAAATGGCTGGCGCCAATTCTTAACTACGATCCGCTGGCGGCGGTACGCCGCGCCGCGGAGTAGACTTTAATCTGCACGGCCGGCGCGGTTACACGGCGAAAGATATTATTGCCAACAACGCGAGCGCGCCCAACCCTTGCGCGAGCGTGCCGAGACTAAGTGCGATGAGCCCTCGTGCTGGCGCGAGCCCGGCATTCCAGGTTACCAACCAAAAATAATCGTCGTTGACGTGCGGGACAGTCATCGCACCCGCGCCAATCGCGAGAGTAGCCAGCGCCCTTCCGCTCTCGGTATCCAATCCCAAAGATGCGAGCGAAGGTTGAATCATTCCGGCGGCGGCGATGGCGGCAACGGGTGACGACCCTTGCAGGGTCTTAATCGTCGCCGCGACCAAAAATGGAATCACGACGCCGCCAGGTAGATCCGCAATCCGCTCGCCGATCAGTTCCGCCATGCCGGTTTCCTGACACAGCTTTTGCAAGCCGCCGGCCGCGCCCACGGTCAACAGCACACCCGCAACGTCGGCAAACACGCTTCCGGTCCAGGCGGCGTCGCTTAGAAGCTTTGCGCTCCGCCGCCAGTGGCCGGCGATCATGATGCCAACACCCACCAAAAATAGGATAAGCGGGCGCCCCAGCCCGAGGATTCTTTCTCTATCTGTGCCGCCGCCGAGCGGTTCGCTGGGAATGTCGCCGATGGACTGAAGCATCAGAAGGAGCAACGGGACCCCAACCGCCAGAAGCAAAACAGTCGCCGGCCAAGCACTCTTGGCGCGGTCATTGGCGCGCAAGTCTTTTGCCGGCGATTGTGCCTCGCCCGAGGGCGAAAACCAGTGAGCCCAAGCCGCTCCGAATGCGGCCAGCACGAGCGCGATCGGCAGACCGAAAAGAGCGACACGATCCCAGCGAGCACCCAAAATCGAAGCCGCAGCGATCGGGACCGGCGAAAACAGGATAAGCCCATGGCCCGCGGAGAGCGCTAGCGCCGGCGCGATCACTGTCGACGGACGTGCAACAGTCGACTTAGCGGCGAGCCGCCGTAGCAATGGGCTCAGCAGAGCAAACGCCGTAGCAGGAGAGGCTCCGATGCCGGCAATCAAACCGACCAGCGCGCGTATTGTGCCGCGCCCCAACCCTGGCCCAGCAGCAACTGAGGCTGGGGTTCGATCGACTGGGTTTGTAACCTTGGCAATGCCGACAATGATGGCGGCCCCGACTATGACCAGCCCGGGTGAATAGAGCGCCTGGGAAAAACCGGCGCCGAAGGTTTTGCCGACAAGGCCAACGGAAAGTCCGCACGCCAGGCCAAACCCGGTCGCGACCACCATGATTGCAAGAAACGGGTGCAGGCGTCGCGACTGGATTGCAACGACGAGCACGGCGGAGGCCGCAATGAAGATAAGCGCCTGGACTAAGGGCATGACCGACACCAATATTGGACCTCCTGCGGCGGAGCAATATAGCGAATGATCGCGCAACTTGGTCGGTGGCTGGCGAGATGCGTTCAGCTCGGAATCACGCTCGCGCTGTTCCTGGCGAACGAGGGCAACGCCGCGACGTTGGGCGATTTCATTCGAGCCGACGGGAAATATCTTGTCGGCGGCAATGGTGAACGCTTCGCAATCAAAGGAACAAATCTCGGCAACTGGCTCGTGCCGGAAGGCTACATGTTCAAGTTTACCCGGGCGCGCGCCCCGTCGGAGATCGACGCCGTTATTCGGGGATTGATCGGTCCGCAGGACACCACTCGGTTTTGGAAGGAGTTCCGCGATGTCTATGTGGCGAAGGCGGATATCGACTTCATCAAGGCGGCCGGATTCAATACCGTGCGCGTCCCGCTGCATTGGGGGCTTTTCGTCAAGCCCGGCCCTCGCGGCGAGGATCAAATTGAGGGACCGGGTTGGGCTTTGCTTGACCGGTTAGTGGGATGGAGCCGCGAAGCAGGCCTGCGCGTCATTCTCGACTTGCATGCCGCGCCCGGCGGGCAGACCGGAGTGAACCATGACGACGGGCCCGGTTTCCCGCTGGTATTTTATGTCCCACGCTACCGGGAGCTGACTATCGAGCTGTGGCGGCGGCTCGCGCTGCACTATCGCGATGAGCCCACCGTCCTCGCCTACGATCTTCTGAACGAACCGATCTCTCCTTACAATGATGAAGCTTATCTCAATCCGCGATTGGAGCCGTTATATCGTGAGATCGTCGCGGCGATCCGGAGCGCGGATTCGACGCACCCGGTGATCCTCGCGGGCGCGCAGTGGAGCACGAGCTTCGCCGCGTTTTCGCGTCCTTTCGACGACAACGCAATCTATTCGTATCACAAGTTTTGGGCGGTTCCGGCCCGCGACGCTGTGCAAAGCTATCTCGATTTCAGCAATCGGTGGAACGTTCCCCTGCTGATCGGCGAAACCGGCGAGGGCTCCTACCAATGGAATGAAAAATTTCGACTGCTCAACGAAAAATTTGGCATCGGGTGGTGCTTTTGGCCCTACAAGAATTTGAATTCGCAAACGAGCGTCGTTTCGATTCGAGAACCTGCCGAATGGAATCTCATTGCGCGTGCGGGCGGCGCGGCCACGTCGACCGCGCTGAACGCTGCCCTGCCGCGCGAGCAGGCGTTGACGATTCTGAACGCTTATCTGGAAGCAGCACGATTTGCCAACGTCAAAATCAATAAGGGCTATCTCGTCTCGCTAGGTCTTTCCGTGCCCTAGCTCCTGCGCGCGATTGCGCGTTCCACAAACAGTGCCGCTTCAAGCGCCTGGCGATCGCAGCCGAAATCGCCGACAATCTGAACGCCCAGCGGCAACTCGCCTTCGCTCAGTCCAGGCACGTTGACGCACGGCGTGCCCATCAAAGTCCATAGCCGGTTAAAGGCGGGATCGCCGGTTGAGCCGAGGCCGCGCGGCGCAACACCCGGAGCCGAGGGAGTCAAGATCACGTCAATATCGCGCATGAAGTCGCCCAGCGACCGCCGTGCGCGCGAAGCCGTGCGGCGGGCCGCATCGTACTCCTCTACGGTGATCGCCGCGGCCCGATCAAGCTGTTCGCGCAACGGCTGCCCGATCTGATCGCGGTGGTTGTCATACTCGAAGGCGAGCGAACGGAACGCTTCGAAGTCCTGAATGACGAACTGGGCGCGATAAGCCTCCGGCAAAATCTCCGGAAATTCCAGGTCCGTCAGCGTGGCGCCGTTCGCTTCGGCGGCGCGCGCGGCGGTGTCGATCGCGGCATGCATCGCTGCACTCGCTTTCGACCAGAGATGCGTGCGCACGAGGCCAATGCGTGGCGCCGCGGGCGTTTTTTCATCAACGCGAAGCGGACGCTCGGTGATTGCCGTTGCCGCGTAAGCGACATCGGCGACATCTGCGGCAAACAGACCCACCGTGTCGAGATGCCACGCGTAGCATTTCATGCCCACCGTAGGGATGAGCCGGTAGGACGGCTTGAACCCGGCGACGCCGCAAAACGAGGCGGGACGGATGACTGAGCCGGCCGTCTGGCTGCCGAACGCGATGGGCAACATCGCAGCACCGACCGCGGCAGCCGATCCCGAAGAAGAGCCGCCGGGAGTATGCGCGAAATTTCTTGGATTGCGCGTCACGCCAGGTACGAGCGAAGCGAACTCGGTCGTGACCGTCTTGCCGAGCACCACGCCGCCGGCGCGACGCGCCAAGGTCACAGCGGCGGCGTCAGCGCGCGGCCGGTAGCCGGCATAGATCGGCGAACCATACTGGGTCGGCAAATCCACGGTGTCGTAGATATCCTTAATGCCGACCGGCAAACCACGCAGCGGCAACGAGCGCGGCCCGGGCCGTTCGGCGGCTTTTCGCGCTGCATCGATATCGAGTGCGACAAAGGCGTGGATTTCCGGCTCGCGAGCCGCAATCGCCTCGGCGCACAGTTCGACGACCGCGCGCGGTTTAATTTCGCCGGCGTCCAGGCGCCGGACGAGATCAAGTACGGAAAGCATCATTTACCTTCGATGAGGGCTACGAGGCGGTGGGTTATGCCGCGCACAACCGGGAAAGCGATGAGTCCGACAATCGCGGCGACCGGCCAGCCGACACCGAAGGCCGACAACCAGCGGCGCACGAAGTCGGCGCGAAAGCCGATATTGATAAAAGTGACGACGGCGCTCACGATGAAAACAATGAGCCCGGTGGCGAGAACGGGAAAAATAAACCTCGCCTTGCCTTCCATGACCCGCTCCTCCCCTTGCTAAATGCGTGTGGCCGCAGCGGCCGCCGGATCAAGGCGCGAGCCGCCGGCCACATGGTTAACAGACTTTTCCTCCGCCGAACATTGAGCAGTCCTTAACGGAAACCCGTGCATTCTGCGCATTATGTTACGTGGTGTTCAGCGTGCGTTGCCGGCTCTCGTCGTTGCCGCGTTGATCGCGCTCGCCGGCTGCAGCCATTATCTCTCCGGCGAACGTGAAGCGTGGCGGCATGACGCCGAAGTTACCTGCCTCGGCTCGGGCAGCGTCAAGGACGGCCCCGAGCGCGTACAGATTTCCACGATCAGCGGTCCAGGCATTTGCGGCATTGACTTTCCGCTCCGTGTCTCCGCGTTGGGAGTGAGCGGCCCGCTAAGCTACGATGATGAATCGCTCCGCCCTCCCGGCGCGATTCCGCAAGGCGCACTTCCGCAGCACTGGCCGGTCGCTCAGCCTAACGTCCCGCCACAAATTTCGGCCGGGTCGCCACCGCCTTACGGCGCGGCTCCCACCGGGCGGGTCCAAACCGGCGCAACACAAGACCTGCGGTGGCAGGCCGGGCCGCCGCCCGCCGCGCAAACGAGCGGGCCGATGTCGATCTACGCACCCGGCGTGCCAGTGCCGGAACCTGACTCGGAGGAATTTGAGCCCGCGCCGCCGCGGGCTTATGACGGCGCTTTGGGAGCGCGGGCGAATGTGCCGCCCGCGGCATTGCCGCCGTCAAGTGGTGCTGCGACAAACTATCCTCCGGCGGTTTATCCGGCGCCGGCGCCGAACTACTCGCGCCGCGGCGAGCCTGCGCCGTCTCCGCCATACGAAAGTGGGACTCTCGGCCCATCGGGCATCGGCCGGCCGATCACTTCAGGCGGTCCAGTTGAAGTGAAGCCCGCGGCGACGCTCGCCTGCCCGATTGTTTCCGCACTCGACCGTTGGATTGCGGCTGCGGTGCAGCCCGCGGCATTGCGCTGGTTCCGCCAACCGGTCGTCGAAATCAAACAAATCTCCGCTTATTCGTGCCGCGGTATGAATGGCGATCCCAATGCGCATGTTTCCGAGCATGCTTTCGGCAACGCGCTCGATATCGCGGAGTTCACTCTAGCCGACGGCCACCGGATCAGCGTGCAATACGGCTGGCGTGGCGCGCCCGAAGAGCAAGGATTTCTGCATGACGTGCAACTGGCCGCATGCGAGCAATTCTCAACCGTGCTGGCGCCCGGCGCCAACGTCTACCACTACAACCACATCCATGTAGACCTGATGCGGCATGCGAGCCGCCGCCATATCTGCGAACCGACCGCCATCCCCGGCGAGGTCGTCGCCGAGCGGGCTCGAGGCCACTACGCGGCGCACCACGAAGGCGACCCGTCATTTACCGGCGCGCTGAAATCCGGATCGCCACAGCGCCCGCTCGGTTACGCGCGCGAGAACGACCGCCTGCCGCTGGCGGAGCCGGGCGCCGACTAAATCGGCGCGGCGCCCAGATAATAGCGGAGACTATTTCCGCGGCCAGGCGCCGATATCTTCCAGCTCCTTCATCGCGTTATCGGTGAATTCGGCCTTGGGACCATCGCCGCCAATCACGAACATCAGGGTCGCGTCCTCGCCGTCATCCGCCGCCTTCACGTTCTCGAACCGCCGAATGGCCCCGGGCGGAAAGGAAATGACGTCGAGTGGATTGAGGTCGACTGACTCGACCTGACCGCGCTCGTTTTCCCAAGAGCAGCGCCAAACGCCGGTCATCGGAATGAAAGTCTCATTGGTGTCGTGGTTGTGCATCATCGGACCCTTGCCCGGCTTGGCCCGGCAATATCCGAGATTAAAGCCCTCCGAAATCGGAATGGCGGCGAGCCGCGACGCATCATCGCCGACCGGAGACGTAACCGCTCCGCCTTCGTCGTGCGGCGGCTGGAAGCCGATGACGTTATAGAGAGTTCGCTCGCATTGGGGCGCCGTGCTGTCCGGCAATCCGCCGTCTGAACCTTTCAAGTCTTTGAAACGGGCGACCCGTTTCAGCATATCCGATCGAGAAACTCCCATCTTCGGCAGCGTTTCCATGATTTTCAGTCCTTTATTCTGCCCGCGCTTTATCCGCGAGAGTTTTGATTTTCCCGCGAGCCGCTGTCAATGCGCGTCTGCTTCAATCTCGCGCTGAAGCGCGAGCTGCCGTCAGTTTTGGTGCGCCGCATCCATATGCGCGAGCAACGCGGCGCTGGGCCAGCAATCGACTTTAAGACCGCTGCGCTTTTGATAATCGCCGACCGCCGAACGCGTTTTCATTCCCGCCTTACCATCGATCTTGTCGTGGTAGTAGCCGCGCGCGGTCAATATTTCCTGCATGCGATCAAGATCGCGACTGGGCAGCTGTGCGACCTTTAACCACGGGGCTTCGAAAGGCCGTGGGTCGGCGATGCGGTCGCTCAAATGGCCAACGAAAAGGACATAGAGATCGGAGAAATTGTATTCCTTGATAGCAAAATAATTTTTCGTGACCAGGAACGCCGGGCCATACATTCCGGCCGGCTGCAGCAGCGAAGCGGACTCGGCGCGTTCCGCCGGCGAAACCGCACGGCCATACGCTGGCACGTAGCCGGCTCCGAGCCATTCACCGATCGGACGGATGTTGTCGGGGATGCCGATAGTGCAATCGACATTCGCCGGACCGTGCACCTCGTAGGCCCAGCGCACACCGCGCCGCCAACCCTTATCGACGAGCTGCTTCGCCGCCGAGGCGAGCGCGTCTGGCACCGAATTCCAGATGTCGCGCCGGCCGTCGCCATCAAAATCGACGGCGTATTTGTAAAAGTCCGACGGCAGGAACTGGGTAAGACCCATGGCGCCCGCCCACGAACTCTTCATGTCGGCAAGTTTGACGGATCCATCTTCCAGCATCTTCAACGCGAACAAGAATTCGCCTTGAAACTTTTCCTTGCGCTTGCCGAAATAGGCTTGCGTGGCCAGCACCCGAATGGCGTTGTGCGTATCGCGCGAGCGCCCGTAATCGGTCTCACGGCCGAAGATCGCGAGCAGAACAGGCGCGGGAACGCCGAATTGTCCTTGGATTTGTGTGAGCGGCGCCCGGTATTGTTCGAGCAATTTACGGCCTTGCGCCGAAAGGCGATCGAACGTCGCCTCTTTGAGATAATCTGCCGGCGTCTCGACAAATTCCGGTTGGCCGGGGCTGGCCTGTTGCGGCCGCCCCGGGATTACGAGTTCCGGGAGCGATAGATCGGGCTCAAGCCCTCGCGTCGCCGCGTCGAACGTCGCTCGCGACACGCCGAGCGCGTGGGCCTGCGGCCACAAGGATTGCAGCCAAGCTTCGAATTCGCGGTCGGCGGCTCGTGCGCCGCCGTTGCAAAGGGTCGCGCCGAGCCAAACTACGCAGAGTAAGCGGACGCCGATTCTCATCGCTGCGGACTCTTTATCGCGTCGCCACAATAAATAGGCGGGGAAACTTAAGCAGCACTGTGCCGTCGACGCGCGGCTTATATGCGGCGCCCACCTGCTCGCTATAGGCGGCAAGAAATTTTTCCCGCGCGTCGCCGTCAAGCAAGTTCAGGTAAGGCTGCAGCGAAGACCCTTTGAACCACTCGACAATCGCCTGCGGCGTCGCCATGACGAAATTGTAGATGGTGTGCCACATATCGATGCGCGTGCAGACCGGTTTGAGCAGATCGTAATAAGCGTCGGGCGATAATAGGTCGGAACGCGGTACTGCCTTCGTCAAATGCTTCGCCCAGGGACCATTGGCGGCAACTTCGCGCTGCAGCGCGTTGGCCGGTTCATTGGTGTTATCCGGCATCTGCACCGCGAGAACACCGCCGACTGGCAAGGATTCCAGCAACCGGCGCAGGACCGGCGGATGATTTGGCACCCATTGGAACACCGCATTGCCGAACAGAAGATCGGTGCCTGGCTCCGGCGTCCAACTGCCGATGTCGGCCTCAACGAATGAACAGTCGGGCAGCCGCTCGCGCGCCTTGCGGAGCATGCCCGGCGAGGAGTCGAGACCTATGGTTTGCGCATTGGGGAATCGCTGGTGAAGCAATTCTGTCGAGTTGCCCGGCCCGCAGCCGAGATCGACGACCCGCCGCGGTGTCTCCAGCGGCACGCGTGCTAAAAGTTCGCGCGGCGGCCGGGTGCGTTCATCTTCGAACTTGAGATATTGCTCGGGGCTCCAGTCCGCCATTGCCTTCGCATCATTCCGCCGGGGCGGGATGAGCAGCCACGGCCACGCCCGCCAATTGCTTGGAGCGGTCGGTCGCCAACAGCATGTATACCGCCGGAACCACAAACAGCGTGAACAGCGTACCGATGGTCAGGCCCGTAGCGATGACAAGACCCATCTGAAAGCGCGAAACCGCGCCAGCTCCGCCTGCCGTAATCAGCGGCACAACGCCCAACACCATCGCGGCCGTCGTCATCAAAATCGGCCGCAGCCGTATTCCTGCCGCCGTTTCAATTGCGTCGCGTTTGCCGCGTCCCTCGGCCTGCAGATCGTTGGCGAACTGCACGATCAGGATGCCGTGTTTGCTGATCAATCCCATCAGCGTCACTAGCCCTACTTCGGTGTAAATGTTGAGCGAGGCCCCGGCGATGCCGATGCTGACAAAGATCAGCGCGCCGGCGATCGACATCGGCACCGAAACCAGGATGATGACCGGATCGCGGAAGCTCTCAAACAGCGCCGCCAGCGCGAGAAAGACGATGATCAGCGCGAAGCCGAAGGTCGTGACAAATCCGCTGGTTTCCTGAATGTACTGCCGGCTCAAGCCGCCATAATCGACCGAATAGTCGCGCGGCAACGTGCGCGCTGCCAAGTTTTGTAGATAGGCGATCGCATCGCCCTGAGAAACCCCAGGCATGGCGACGCCTTGGATGGTGGCGCTATTGAGCTGTTGAAAATGATTGAGCGCTTCCGGCACGGTCTTGGTCGAAACCGTGGCGACCGTCGACAACGGCACCAAAGAACCGTCAGCAGTACGGATGTGATAGTCGAGAAGCTGCTGGGCGTTGAGGCGAAATCGCTGCTGGACTTGCGGGATCACCTTATATGAGCGGCCGGTCATGCTGAAATAATTGATGTAACCGCCGCCCAGCATCGACTGAAGCGCGCCGCCGATATCGCTCATCTTCAGCCCAAGCTGAGCCGTCTTATCGCGATCGATAAGAATATTGGATTGCGGATTGTCGATTTTCAGGTCGCAATCAAGAAAGATGAAATTGCCGCTCTGCTGCGCCTCGCGAAGGAATTGCTGGGCAATGCCGTAGAGCCGTTCGAACGATTCGGTCGTGCCGATGACGAATTGCACCGGCAGCCCGATGCTGCCGGGCAACGGAGGCGGCTGAAACGCCACCACACGAATCCCGGCAATCTTGCTCACCTCCTGCTGCACCGCAGGCTGCAAGACATTGCTTGACTTGGAACGCTTGTCCCATGGCTTGAGCGCCATTCCGGAAATGACCTGCCCCGGGAAATCGATCTGGAATACGTGTTCGGTCTCGGGATGGCTGAAGAAAATCTCGTAGACCTGATGGGCGTAAAGCTCCCGTTGCCGCAGCGTCGAATTCGGCGCCGCGATCGATTGCGAGAGAATGACGCCTTGATCCTCCTGCGGCGCTAGCTCGGTATGCGCGGTGATGAACAAAAAGTAGATGCTGCCGAGCACGACCAACGCAAACACGACCGTTACCGGAAGATAATTTAAGCTGCGATGCAGGCGCCGCTCGTAGGCACCACGCAGCCAATTGAACCCGCGATCGACGAAGGAAGTAAATTTCGATTCCCAACCGCGATGCTGCGGATCCGGATTTTTCAAGAGCCGCGAGCACAGCATCGGCGAGAGCGTCAACGCTACCACGCCCGAGACCGTGACGGCGCCGACCAGCGCGAAGGCAAACTCGGCGAACAGTGCGCCGGTCAGGCCGCCTTGAAAGCCGATCGGCACATAGACGGCGCCCAGAACCACGGTCATGGCGATGATCGGCCACCCCAGCTCGCGCGCCGCAGCGATCGCGGCCGGAATCGGCGGAACGCCCTCCTCGAGATGGCGGCTGACGTTTTCGACCACGATAATGGCATCGTCGACGACGAGCCCAATGCCCAACACCAGCGCCAGCAACGTGAGAAGATTGATGGAATAACCCAGCGCCAAGAGAATGATGAGAGTGCCGACGAGCGATAGCGGAATGGCCACCGTCGGAATAAGCGAGGCCCGTACCGAACCCAAAAACATAAAGACGACCAGCGTAACGATGGCCAGAGCTTCGACCAGGCTGAGCACGACCTCGTAAATCGCGGCATTCACGAATTGAGTTGAATCGTAGACGATAGCGCCATCCAGCCCGCGAGGCAGCTGGTCGTGAATATCGGGCCAGATCTTGCGGACGCCTCGTATCACTTCCAGCAGATTTGCGGCGGGCGCGACTTGGATGCCGATATAGACCGCCTGCTTGCCGTCAAATCCAACTTCGGACTCGTAGTCCTCAGCCCCGAGCGTGACATTGGCGACGTCCTGCAAACGCACCACCGCGCCGTTGGCCTGCTTGATGACGAGATTGCGGAATTCATTTGCCGTGTGCAGGCCGGTCGAGGCCGTAAGGTTGACCTGCACCATCTGGCCTTTGGTGGTGCCGATACCTGATATGAAATCGTTGGCGGCAAGCGCGGCACTAACGTCATTGGCCGTGAGCCCGAAGGCCGCGAGCTTTTGCGGATCGAGCCAAGCGCGTAGCGCGAAGACCTTCTGCCCGAGAAGCTCAGCCGTTTGCACGCCCGGCACGGTCTGCAGCTTTGGCTGCACGACGCGGGTGAGATAATCGGTAATTTGGTTTGGCGCGAGCACTTCGCTGTCGAAGCCGAGATACATGGCGTCGATGGTCTGGCCGACCTTGACGGTCAGCACCGGCTGCTGCGTCCCCGTCGGAAGCTGGTTGAGCACCGATTGAATTTTGGTATTGATCTCGGTCAGCGCCTTGTCGGCATCGTAGTTGAGCCGCAGGTAGATCGTGATGGTGCTCGTGCCCGACTGGCTCGACGACGTCATGTAATCGATGCCGTAAGCCTGAGCGATGGCGATTTCGAGCGGCGTCGTGATGAAGCCGGCCACCACGTCGGGATCGGCGCCGTAATAAGTGGTGGTCACGGTCACGACCGCGTTCTCGGTGCGCGGATATTGCAACACTGGCAGCGCGTAATACGCGCGCACCCCCAAAACCAGGATCAACAGGCTGATGACCGATGCGAGCACCGGCCGGCGAATGAAGATGTCGGTAAAGTTCATGGCGGCGGCACGCTACCGATCGACCGGGACCGGGGCCGCGTCCGCGGTCGGGGTG
>DATNNI010000069.1:0-4512 GCA_035601915.1 Xanthobacteraceae bacterium | reverse complement strand
GCAGAAATGGTCTCCGGAATGCCGGCGAGCCGCAGCGTCAGTTCGGTAATGATGCCGAGCGTGCCTTCGGAGCCGACAATCAGCCGCGTGAGGTCGTAGCCGGACGAGGATTTTTTCGCCCGCGTCGCCGTCGTCATCACCTCGCCGCTCGCCAACACGACTTTCAGCGAGATGACGTTGTCCTTCATGGTGCCGTAACGCACCGCGTTGGTGCCCGAAGCGCGGGTCGCGGCCATGCCGCCGAGCGAGGCGTCGGCGCCGGGATCGATGGGGAAGAACACGCCTTGATCGCGCAAGTGCTCGTTGAGCTGTTTCCGCGTGATGCCGGGCTGGACGACGCAATCAAGATCCTCGGCATGAACCGCAACGACGCTATTCATGTCGCGGAAATCGAAGCAGATGCCGCCGCGCGGCGCGTTGACCTGACCTTCCAGCGAAGTTCCGGTGCCGAAGCCGATGACCGGCACGCGCTCATCCGCGCACAGGCGCACGATCTCCTGCACCTCTTCGGCCGACTGCGGAAACACCACCGCATCGGGCGGCTGATTGGCAATCCAGGTGAGCGTATTGCCGTGCTGCTCGCGCACCGCCTGCGAAGTGACAAGGCGGTTGCCGACTTTGGCCGCGAGCGCGGCAATGACGCGATCGAGCGCGTTGCCGTCGCGCTTGAGCCCCTCCCACGCTTCGGTGATGACCATGCAATTGACCTTAACTTTCAGCCAAAGTGGCGGCCATGGCCGAAGCGGTCAAGTAGCCTGGCGAATGTTAGAATCGGACACTAATCGGCGCGCTTCCCCTCGGCTGCCGATTCAGCCAAATTCGCCCGACCTGAACTTTGCCAACGGCATTTTATGCTCGACCGCCAAAATACTGAGCCCGTGCCCGAACCCGCCTTCTTCGCGCCGTTCGTTTCTTCGGTGATGCGCGTCGAGGAGGCGTGGATCGACTACAACGGCCATCTCAACATGGCGTATTACAATGTGCTGTTCGATCGCTGCGTCGATGAAGCCTACGAGCTCGTCGGCTGCGGCCTCGCCTATCTGGAACAAACCCGGCATTCCACCTTCACCGCCGAAGTGCATGTGCGCTATCTGCGCGAGCTTCATGCCGGCGACCCGGTGCGGGTGACGTTTCAGCTCCTCGGCTACGACGCCAAGCGCATCCACTATTTCGAGGAGCTGCGCCACGCCGAGGAGGGCTGGCTGTCGGCCACTTCCGAGAACATGACGCTGCATGTCGACATGACCGCGAAAAAGACCGTCCCGTTTCCCGACTTCATCGCCGCGCGGCTCGCCCGCATGAAGGCCGCGCACGCGCACTTGCCGTTGCCCGAAGGCGTCGGCCGCCGCATCGTTATGCCGCAAACCGCCTGAATTTGCGATCAGAACCTTATATGGTAGAAAGCCGCGAAGGGTTTCTACCATGGGCACGCCGCAACTCAATATTAAGGACGCCGAAGCCACCCGTCTGGCCCGCGAGCTTGCAAAGCTCACGGGAGAATCCCAGACCGACGCAGTTCGCAACGCGCTGCGCGAGCGGCTCGAGCGGGAAAAAGCGGAGCGCGATTCCCGCGACGCACAGGCCGCCGCCAGAAACCGCCGTGAGTTCGAGAAGACGCTTAAGAAAATTAAAAAAATTCAAGAGGAAGTTCGCCGGCTGGGATTGGTGGAGAACATGTTGACCGACGACGACCTCTACGACGAGAACGGACTGCCCAAGTGAACGGCGATGCGGTTGTAATTGACTCGTCCGTTTTCGTCGCCCTCTTCAAAGGCGAAGCTGACACCGATGACCTCGCCAAGCGGGTCTTTTTATACAAGAGAAGGGTAACATCGGCAGCTACCTGGTTTGAATCGGCCATGGTCTGCGAGGGCGCGGTCAAATCCGGCGGCGGAGTGCGACTTGAACGAATTGTTACATCGCTGGGCGTCGAAATCGTTCCATTCACGCTGGATCACGCGCGGCTCGCTTTGGACGCCTTCAGACGCTTCGGCAAAGGCCGCGGCGCGAAGGCGGCGCTGAACTTCGGCGATTGCTTGGCCTATGCTCTGGCCAAGGACCTGGAAGCCCCACTGCTGTTCAAGGGCACGGATTTCGCACAAACCGATGTGCAGGCGGCGTGATCGGCCGCCGCATCGCTATGCCGGGGAAGTAACGTAATTCCGGAACGCCGCGCGCGTACGACCCCACCCTGACCCTCCCCCTTGCAGGGGGAGGGAAGAGAAAAGCGAAATCTGAAACCGCCAGGACACGCAAAAGCGAACAATCCTCCCCCTGAAAGGGGGAGGATAAAGGTGGGGGTCTTCTGATCTGCGGATTACACCGGCGAAACAGGCACAAGCCTCGTAAAAGCCGCTTCTAAGTGCCATCTTTCGGCTAGGAGAATCACGGAAAATCCGCCCTTGGCCGATCCCTTGCGAGAGAGCTTCGATCCGCGCGACCCGCCGCTGCCGGTGCCCGGCGGCATTGCCGCGCGCGCGCGGCCGGGCGGCGCCAACGCGGCCTATCTCGCCGGCTTAAATCCGGAGCAGCGCCTTGCCGTCGAGACGCTGGACGGCCCGGTGCTGGTGCTGGCCGGCGCCGGCACCGGCAAAACGCGCGTCCTCACCGTGCGCATCGCCCATATCCTCGCCACCGGCCGAGCCCGGCCGGGCGAAATCCTCGCGGTCACCTTCACCAACAAGGCGGCGCGCGAGATGAAAGCGCGCGTCAGCGAGATTGTCGGCCACGTCGTCGAGGGCATGCCCTGGCTTGGGACTTTCCATTCCATCGGGGTGAAAGTTTTGCGCCGACACGCCGAGCTGGTCGGCCTGAAGAATGACTTCACCATTCTCGACGTCGATGACCAAGTGCGGCTTTTGAAGCAGCTCCTCGCCGCCGAGAATATCGACGAGAAGCGCTGGCCCGGCCGCGTGCTCGCTTCGCTGATCGACGGCTGGAAGAATCGCGGGCTCGTGCCAGAGCAGGTGCCGCCGGGCGAGGCCGGCGTTTTCGCCAACGGCAAGGGTCTGAAACTTTATAAGGCCTATCAGGAGCGGCTGAAAATCCTCAACGCCGCCGATTTCGGCGATCTCCTGTTGGAGAACATCCGGCTGTTCCGCGAGCACGCCGAAGTGCTGCGCCAATATCAGGCGCGCTTTAAATTCATTCTGGTCGACGAATATCAGGACACCAACGTCGCTCAATATCTCTGGCTGCGTTTGCTCGGACAGAGCAGCGGCCAGCCTGCTGCTGAAGGACAAAGCCATGCCGCCGAACGAGCCGACGCCGCCACCCGACAAGGAGCCGGTCCGCGAACCGCCGACCAATCCGGGACGCACGCCCCAGGAGGATCCGCAGCAGTACCCGGTGGAGGACCCGCCGGCACCGAACCCGGCGCCGGCGCAGGAGCCGCCGATGGAGCCGGGCACCGGCCCGATGGAAGACCCGCAAATGCCGCCGGATCAAGCGAGCGCGCGCCGCGCGGCGCACTGATTTCTTCGACATCGCCCTCCGGCCGCTTCTTAAAAAACATCTGCTGTGTCGGCGACGACGACCAGTCGATCTACGGCTGGCGCGGCGCCGAGGTCGACAACATCCTGCGCTTCGAGCACGACTTTCCCGGCGCCAAGGTGATCCGGCTGGAACGGAATTATCGCTCCACCGGCCACATCCTCGCCGCCGCCGCGCATATCATCGCTTACAACGAGGGCCGGCTCGGCAAGACGCTGCGCACCGACGACGAACTGGGCGAGAAGGTCGGCGTCACCGGCGCCTGGGATTCCGAAGAGGAAGCCCGCGCCGTCGGCGAGGAGATCGAGCAATTGCAGCGCGGCGGACACGCGCTCAACCAGATCGCCATTCTGGTGCGGGCGTCGTTTCAGATGCGCGAATTCGAGGATCGTTTCGTCACGCTCGGCCTGCCCTATCGCGTGATCGGCGGCCCGCGGTTTTACGAGCGCGCCGAAATCCGCGACGCGCTGGCCTATCTGCGGATCATCAATTCGCCGGCCGACGACCTCGCCTTCGAGCGCATTGTCAACGTGCCGAAGCGGGGCTTAGGCGACGCCACATTGCAGCTCCTCCACGACCACGCCCGCAAGCGCCGCGCGCCGCTCACCGAAGCGGCGCGCGCCATGATCGCCACCGACGAACTAAAGCCAAAACCGCGCGGCGCGCTGCGCGGCGTGCTTGACTCGCTCGACCGCTGGCGGGCGCAACGCGACACCCTCACCCACACCGAGCTTGCCGAAACCGTGCTCGACGAGAGCGGCTATACCGAGATGTGGCAGAAGGACCGCTCCGCCGACGCCGCCGGCCGGCTGGAGAACCTGAAAGAGCTGGTGCGCTCCATGGAGGAGTTCGAGAACCTCCAAGGTTTTCTCGAACACATCTCGCTGGTGATGGACAACGAGAAGGCCGCCGCCGAGGACGCCGTCAGTATTATGACCTTGCACTCCGCCAAGGGCCTGGAATTCGACACCGTGTTCCTGCCCGGCTGGGAGGAAGGCGTGTTTCCCAATCAGCGCACGC
>DATNNI010000068.1:0-8118 GCA_035601915.1 Xanthobacteraceae bacterium | reverse complement strand
CGCGTACCTGGTCGTTCTCAAAAATAACTTCGGTTCCGATCGGGCCGCTTGGATTTTCGCGCGTCGGTTCGGTTGTCGTCGTGCGCTCTTTGAGGTCTTGTTCTGCCATGGTCCGTCTCCGTCAGGAATTGAGGCTGCGCTGCACGCGTTCGGCGATGCGATCGACGCTAGGTAGCGCCAGGTCTTCGAGAATGTCGGCGGCCGGTAGCGGAATGTGCGGTGTAGTGATCCGCACCGGCGGGCCGTCGAGATCGTAAAATGCCTCATCGGCGGCGATCGAAACCAGCTCGGCGCCCCAGCCGCACAGCCGCGGATTTTCCTCGACCGTGAAGAGGCGGTGGGTGCGGGCGACCGAGCCGAGAATGGTCTGGGTGTCGAGCGGCACCAGCGAGCGGACGTCGATCACTTCGCAGTCGATGCCGTGCTCGCTCTTGAGCTTTTCCGCAGCCGCAACGGCTCGCGGCACCATCAAGGCGAGCGCGAGGATGGTGGCGTCTTTGCCGGGGCGCACGATCTTCGCGGTCCCGAGCGTGTCGACAATTTCGCCGTCACGCACCTCGCCTTTGGTTGCATAGAGCGACTTGTGCTCGAGGAAGATCACCGGATCGGGGTCGCGCACCGCGGCTGCCAACAACCCGATCACATCGGTCGGCGACGACGGCGCCACCACCTTCAGTCCCGGGATCATCATGCACCAGTTCTCGACGCTCTGCGAATGCTGGGCGCCGAACCGCGCCCCGCCGCCGTTGCCGGTGCGCACGACCAGCGGGCATTTGACTTGCCCGTTCGACATGTAGCGGCTCTTGGGGAATTCGTTGGCGATGTAGTCGAAGCACACCGCGAAGAAGTCCGAGAACATGATCTCGGCGATCGGCTTTAATCCGGTCATCGCCGCGCCCATGGCGGCGCCGAGGATTGCCTGCTCGGAGATCGGTGTATCGCGCACCCGCAGGGGGCCGAACTGGTCGTAGAGGCCGACCGTCGCCTTGAACACGCCGCCTGCCTTGCCAATGTCTTCGCCGATGAACACTACGTCGGGATCGCGCGACATTTCCTGAGCGATGCCGCGGATCACGGCATCGCGGTAGGTCAGTTCCGCCATGCGAAGCCCCCGTCCGCATAGACGTCAGTGGTGAGGATATCGAGCGCCGGCGGCGGCGCCGCCTTGCACTCTTCGGTCGCTTCGTCGACTTCGCGCTTTACCTCGCTGTCGATGCGAAGAATGGCGTCTTCGCCGATGCCGAATTGTTTGAGCCGCTCGCGATAAATTTTGATCGGATCGCGCTCTTTCCATTTTTCCAGCTCGCCTTCGGGGCGATATTTGGCCGGATCGGCACGCGAGTGGCCGCTGTAACGGTAAGTCATGCACTCGATCAGCGACGGGCCGTCGCCGGCGCGCGCCTTGTCATAAGCCGAGCGCGCGGCACGATACACTTCGTCGGCGTCGTTGCCGTCGACAATGATGCGCGGCAATCCATAGCTGGCCGCGCGGTCGGCGGCCGGATGCGGCACGGCGGTCACGTCGCCGATCGGCGTGTATTCCATGTACAGGTTGTTTTCGCAGACAAAGACCACCGGAAGCTTCCAGACGGCGGCGAAGTTCAGCGCCTCGTGAAAGGCGCCGATGTTGGTCGTGCCGTCACCGAAGAAGCAGATCGAAACGTCCTTCTGCCCCTTGTATTGCGCGCGCCATGCTGCGCCGCAGGCAATCGGCAGATGCGCCCCGATAATCGCATAAGAGCCCATCACCCCATGATCGACCGAGGTGAGATGCATCGAGCCGCCCTTGCCGCGCATCAGTCCGATATCGCGTTGCATCAATTCGCCGAGCACCTTGGTGACCGGTACGCCGCGGGCCAGCGTGTGCGCGTGGCCACGATAAGTACAGAAGGACAGATCGTCGGGTTGCATTGCCACGGCAAAGCCGGCGGCGACCGCTTCCTGGCCGAGCGAAAGATGGCTCGTGCCCTTCACCAGGTTCTGCAGAAACAGATCATAGGCGCGCTGTTCGGCTTCGCGGATAACGACTTGCGTGCGGTACATCGCGAGGCGCTTGTCCTCACCAATATCGTCGTTGAGGGTTGTCTTGGCGGCGGGTGCGCGGTCCTCGATCGTGGACATGGAAAATCCTTTTGAGGGCCCGGATAATCGCGGGCGCGGCGCAACTTAACGCCACTTGCGAAGCCGAGGCAACGGTCACTTCGGCGCCCGATGGGCCGCTCAAAGAATGACCAGAACCCGAATATCCGGCTTTGATGCTGCCGCGTTGGCCTGACGGTCAGTCGTCGCTTTGGCGCGGACCAGAGGACGTGTCGCCGCCTTCGCCGCCCGCGGAGTGGTCGCGCGGGCCGCCGCCCCGATGCCGCCGCCGCCGCCGGTGCAACGGAAAGCGGTCGGGCGAGCCGTCATAGCCATTTTGGCCATTGGAATTGTTCGATCCGTGGCCCTGTTGCGGGGGCGCCCCCTGCGGCTGACCGCCGCCGGTAATGAACGACGGTAACCGATCGACGTCGTCTTCATTATTGTTCTCGGGATTATTGTTCCCGGAATTATTCGGGGACTGAAATTGCGGCCGCGGTTGGGAATGTTGCGGCTGGCCCTGTTGGTGGTGCTGGTCGCGCGGGTAGAACGGCTGCTGCGTGTCGCGCGGAGCGAACGGCTCGCCCTCGCCAACATTTTGCTCGTTGTCGCCGTCTTCGTAACTCTCTTCGGAAGCATTGATGCGGGTGTCGCCGGGCTGCTGCTGATAATACGGCTGGCTCTGACGGAACTGCTCCTGAGCCGCCGCGATCAGACGAAAGTAATGCTCCGCGTGCTGATAATAGTTTTCCGCCGCAACCGGATCACCCGAACTCTGCGCATCGCGCGCGAGCTGAAGATACTTTTCGGCGACATGCGACGCCGGCCCACGAATTTTTACGTCCGGTCCGTTCGACTCAAAAACCCGGGACAATGGATTCTGATTGTGGTGGTGGCCGCCGCCTTTACGATTACGACCCCGCATGCGCTTGTTCTGACCGTTTCTCATGGTTCGCTGTTCGCCAACCCCCTCGTTTGCAACGGCTGCTCCGCCGTGATTTCACTCAACTATCGTCACGTCAAACCGGGCGCATCTCTGTAAGCAATCGTTCACGCCGTACCGATGCCGTATGGCCTTGCCAACGTCACGCACATGCGCAACCCCAGCCCCGGACTGTGGCGTTGCGAACCTCTAGCCAAGCGCGACATCTCGCAAATGCGCGCCGAACCGACTTAGCTCCCGGTCTGAAATCTTGCGATCCCGTTTGCCGTCCGATCCGGCTTCGCTGTTCCGGCTTTCGTTTCAACTGGCCTGCGCGGCCAAGCCTCTAAAAAGCAATGCTCTGAGCATTTGAGGCGGCGCGGCACTTCATCTCGGGCCGATTCCGTAGCCGCAAACTAGTCGGTTCAGAGCAATATTCCAAGCGGTTTTTTGCTGACTTTTTGCCGAAGGTCAATGCGCGTTGGTCATGGCCCGCCGGTAGCTTTCCGAGCCAGCAGCACCCGCGGTATACCGTTAAGGTCGGGATGCGGGGCGGCCACCGCAAGCCCTGCGGCTGCGAACAATTTGGCGACATCCTCCGATTGGCCGGCGCCGATCTCGACCACGAGAGCGCCGCCGGGCCTTAGCAGCGCCGGCACCGATGCGGTCAACGAGCGGTAGCAATCAAGTCCGTCCGGTCCGCCGTCGAGCGCCGATCGCGGGTCGAACGTGCGCACTTCGGGAGCGAGGGCGGCGAATTCTCCGGAAGCGATGTAAGGCGGATTGGATACAATCAAGTCGAACGAGGAGCGCAGCGGAGACGCAACGTCGCAGGCCACAAATGCGGCTCTGGTAATGCCAAGCTGGCGAGCGTTCGCCCGCGCCATCATCAACGCTTCGATGCTGATATCCGTGCCAATGCCGTAGGCGCTGGGCAATTCGCTGAGCAACGCAAGGAGAAGCGCACCCGACCCGGTGCCGAGATCTGCAATGCGGAGCGCCTGCGTCCGCTGATCGTTCACATCGGCGGCCGCGAGCGCGACTTCGACGACGGTCTCGGTTTCCGGACGAGGCACCAGCGTCGATGCGTTAATCGAGAGCGTCAGACTCCAAAATTCCTTGCTGCCGACAATGCGCGCTACCGGTTCGCGCGCCAGCCGACGCCGCGCTAGGGCGGCAATGGCCTCGCTCTCTTTTACGCTAATGGGACGGTCGCCGGCAGCCGCCAATGCTGTGTGATCAAGACCGAGCGCGTGACCGACGAGAATGCGGGCGTCGGCGCTCGGTGACTCGAGACCGGCATCGTGGAAGCGCTGCGCCAGCGCTTGTCGCATGCCGTCGGCCGTGAAAGCCGCCGCGACGCCGCGCTCTGCGGGCACGAGCATTTCGGTGGCCGACATCAGGCCTCCTCGGAAGCGAGCTGAGCCGCTTGATGCTCGGCGACGAGAGCATCAACGATTTCATCCAGGGCTTCGCCTTCCAAGATCTGCGGCAGCTTATAGAGCGTCAGATTGATGCGATGATCCGATACGCGGCCTTGCGGGTAATTATAGGTGCGGATGCGCTCGGATCGATCTCCGGTGCCGACCTGGCCGCGGCGTTCCGCGGCTCTCGCGGCGTCCTGTTTGCGGCGCTCGAAATCGTAGAGGCGCGTGCGCAGCACAGCCATCGCCTTGGCGCGATTGCGGTGCTGTGAACGGTCCTCCTGCATCATGACGACGATTCCGGAGGGGATGTGAGTGACCCGCACCGCCGATTCCGTCTTGTTGACGTGTTGTCCGCCGGCGCCCCCCGAGCGCAACGTATCAATCCGGAGGTCCGACTCGTTGATCGCCAGGTCGAGGTCCTGGGCCTCCGGCAATACGGCGACGGTTGCGGTCGAGGTGTGGATACGCCCCGACCCTTCGGTGTCGGGCACGCGCTGGACGCGATGCACCCCGGATTCGAATTTCAGTTTGGCGAAGGCGCCGCGGCCGCGGATCTCGGCGATAATTTCCTTGTAACCGCCCATCGAGCCTTCGCTCGCGGTCATGATTTCGATCTTCCATCCCTGGCCGGCCGCGTAGCGCTCGTACATGCGGAACAGATTGCCGGCGAACAACGAGGCTTCGTCGCCGCCGGTACCGGCACGAATTTCGAGAATGACGTTGCGCTCATCCATCGCGTCCTTGGGAATGAGCGCGAGCCGTAATTCTCGTTCGAGCGATGCGCGGCGGGCTTCAAGTTCCGGCCGTTCCGCCGCGGCGATGGCGCGCATTTCCGCGTCGATCGAAGGATCTTCGATCATGCTCTCGACGCCTTCGAGCTCGTGCTGCGCCGCCCGATAGGATTTTACCGCTTCAACGACCGGGTCGAGTTCGGCAAATTCGCGCGACAGCTTGACGTAGGTTTCGGCCGGCATGGCGGCAGCGAGGTCACGCTCAAGCGCGGCGTGGCGGGCGATAAGCGCGTCGAGTTTTTGTTCCGGCAACATGATGTTCGGTTAAGTAGAGGACGCCGATGGCAGCGACAAGTCCGGCCGTCGCCGCCGTCTAAAACGCCTCGCTAGATCTGCAGCGATTCAGCTGCGGCGAACTTTTCCAGCTGCTCGCGAATAGATGTCGCGCCGGTCGATTTTTCGATCAGCGGGGACAGGAAGCCGGCGGCTTTGCCGCTGTCGAGTTCGATCAGCATCGCCTTGATCGGGCCCATGGCCGATGGGGTAAGCGAAAGCGAGCGATAGCCGATCGCAATGAGCGCCAATGCCCCAAGCGGCTGCGAGGCGAGCTCACCGCACACCGTCACCGGCTTGCCGTGCTCCAGGCACTTGTCGGCGACATCTTTGAGCGCGCGCAAAACCGGCGACGACAGCGGGTCGAAACGGCCGGCAACACGGGGGTTGCCGCGATCGACCGCGTAGAGGAATTGAACAAGATCGTTGGAGCCGACCGAGAGGAAATCGACCCGGCTGAGGAGTTCGTCGAGCTGATATAACAGCGAAGGGACTTCCACCATGCTGCCGACTTCGACTTCATCGGGCAGCTTGTGACCGTGGCGGCGCAAATGCGTCAGTTCGAGCTCGACCAGTTCCTTGGCCTGGTCGAATTCGGCAACAGTCGCGATCATCGGGAACATTATTTTCAACGCCCGTCCGCCTCCGGCGCGCAACAGCGCCCGTAATTGCGTGCGCAACAACGCCGGCCGGTCGAGCCCGAGCCGGATCGCGCGCCAGCCAAGCGCCGGATTCTCCTCTTCGATGTTGCGCATGTATGGCAGCACTTTGTCGCCGCCGATATCGAGCGTGCGGAAAGTCACGGGTCTCTCGCCGGCGGCGTCGAGGACAGCCCGATAGAGCGCGAACTGCTCGGTAGCGCGCGGGAAGTTCGGCGCCACCATGAACTGCAATTCGGTCCGGAACAGTCCGATTCCGGCAGCGCCGGTATCGGCGATGTGCGGCAGGTCGACGGTCAGGCCTGCATTGATCAACAGCGCAATTTGCTGGCCGTCTTTGGTCACGCATGGCAGGTCGCGTAACGCCTGATATTGTTGTTGACGCCGTGCCCGCAGTCGCACCCGCTCGGCGTAGGCCGCCTCCATGTCGGGCAGCGGCCGCAGCTGCACGTCGCCTGCTGCACCGTCGACAATGATGGCGTCGCCCGGGTCGGCGATCCCGGTTGCGTTGTCGATGTCGCCGACGGCCGCGATGCCGAGAGCGCGCGCCACGATCGCGACGTGCGAGTGCGGTCCGCCTTCCTCGAGCACCAGTCCGCGCAAACGTTTTCGGTCATAATCGAGCAGCGCTGCCGGTCCCATGGAACGCGCGACGAGGATGGCGTTCTCCGGCAGGTTCTCGCGCGAGGGCGCGTGATCCCGGCCGGTGAGCTGCCGCATCAAACGATTGGCGAGATCGTCGAGATCGTGCAGCCGCTCGCGCAGATAGGGATCGGTCTGGCGTAGCATGCGCGCCCGAGTGTCGGACTGCACCCGCTCGACCGCGGCTTCTGCGGTGAGCCCGGTCATCACCGCTTCCTCGAGCCTGTGCACCCAGCCGCGGTCGTGGGCGAACATACGATAAGCCTCGAGCACATCGCGATGCTCGCCGCCGTCGACGACGTCGCCGTGCTCAAGGAGCTCGTCGAGTTGGGCGCGGAGCGCCTCGACCGCCGACTCGAGATGTTTCAATTCCTTCGGGATATCGTCGGCGATGTAGTTGGTGACAACGACGCGCGGCTCATGCAGCACGACATGCCCAAGCGCGATTCCGTCCGCCAGTGTCCTGCCTGCCAGGTGCAACGAGCGACGAGCGGCGGGCTCCGCGCCGGGAGGCGCCAGCGCCGATAGCTCGCCGGAGGCGATCATCTCGGCGAGCACCATCGCCGTCGTTTGGAGCGCCTCGACCTCTTCCTCGGAATAGGTCCGGCGCGCGCGGTTCTGCACCACCAGGACGCCCAGCGTGTTGCCGGCCCGCAGCACCGGCACGCCAAGGAAAGCGTTATAATTTTCTTCGCCGGTTTCCGGCCGATACGAGAAGGCCGGGTGAGCCTGCGCGTTCGACAGATTGATGGCGCTTGCCTGACTCGCGACCAGGCCGACCAGGCCTTCATCGGCCCGCAGCACCGTGTGATGCACGGCATCGCGGTTGAGGCCTTCGGTGGCGTAGAGTTCGAGGGTGGAATCGACGCGCAGCACGTAGACGGAGCAAACCTCCGCCACCATGTTCGCGGCGATCAGCACCACGATCTTGTCAAGGCGTTCCTGCGCGCTGACCGGCTCCGCCATCACTTCGCGGAGTCGGCGTAACAGCACACGAGGCCCGCCGAGCGCGCCACGCATGGCGTAAACTCCTCGGACGTCTTAATTGGACCGGACGCAAAGCCTGCGCCGCGCCGGCCGGCGGCAAAAATAGAATCGCCCAGGCCCGGCCAGTGGCGAGCACCTTCACGCTATATCGAATGCCCTATGCAAACCGCAAGCCAAAGACATTCGCGTGACGGCGAATTGTGCGCCGCAGCGAGAACTTGTCATTCCGTGGCCTAGCGAAGCAAATGGCGTGTCAAATCGAGAATCAAGAAGTCGCGTGGTCGAGGCCGTAGAGGGAGTGCAGCGTGCGCACCGCAAGTTCGGTGAAAGCCGCGTCA
>DATNNI010000067.1:0-18891 GCA_035601915.1 Xanthobacteraceae bacterium | reverse complement strand
CAATCCGGTGGTCTATGTCGGGTCGAAGACCGGCCGTGACGGGATCCATGGCGCCACCATGGCGTCGGCCGCGTTCGGCGCGGATTCCGAGGAAAAGCGGCCGACCGTGCAGGTCGGCGATCCGTTTTCGGAAAAGCTTCTGCTCGAAGCCTGCCTCGAAATCATGGCCGAGGGCTGCGTCATCGCCATCCAGGACATGGGCGCCGCCGGCCTGACCTGCTCGGCGGTCGAGATGGGCGCCAAGGGCGATCTTGGCGTGACGCTCGATCTCGACAAAGTGCCGTGCCGCGAGACCGGCATGAGCGCCTACGAGATGATGCTTTCGGAGAGCCAGGAGCGCATGCTGATGGTGCTCAAGCCCGAGAAAGAAAAGCTTGCCGAGTCGATCTTCCGCAAATGGGGCCTCGACTTTGCGGTGATCGGCGAGACGACGCCGAGCAAGCGCTTTCTGATCAGGCACGGCAGCACGGTGATGGCCGACTTGCCGATCAAGGAGCTTGGCGACGAGGCGCCGGTTTACGAGCGGCCGTTCGCCCAGAGCGTGAAATTGCCGGTCATCGATGCCGTCTCAGTCAAGCCGCCGATGAGCATGGCGGACGCGCTGGAGAAGTTGATCGGGTCACCAGACCTTTGCGCCAAGCGCTGGGTATTCGAGCAGTACGACCACGTCATCCTCGGCAACACGGTGCAGCGGCCGGGCGGCGACGCCGCCGTGGTGCGCATCAATGATGGCCCGAAAGCGCTGGCGCTGACCGCGGACGTCACGCCGCGCTATTGCGAGGCCGATCCGTTCGAAGGCGGCAAGCAGGCGGTGGCCGAAGCGTATCGCAACCTCAGCGCCGTCGGCTCGCAGCCGCTGGCGCTGACCGACAATCTCAATTTCGGCAATCCGGAACGGCGAGAGATCATGGGACAACTCGTCGGCTGTATCCAAGGCATCGGCGCCGCCGCGCGTGCGCTCGATTTCCCGATCGTTTCAGGCAACGTCTCGCTCTACAACGAGACCAACGGCCGTGCGATCCTGCCGACGCCGACCATTGGCGGG
Source organism: Xanthobacteraceae bacterium (assembly GCA_035601915.1). Taxonomy (GTDB): domain Bacteria; phylum Pseudomonadota; class Alphaproteobacteria; order Rhizobiales; family Xanthobacteraceae; genus BOG-931. The sequence goes on along the minus strand of DATNNI010000067.1, from coordinate 17,846 downwards.
GTCGGTGTTCTCGACGATTTCACCAAGTCAATGACGCTTGCGTTCAAAGCCGAGGGCGAGTCGATCCTGCTCGTCGGTGCGACCGAAGGCTGGCTCGGCCAGTCGCTTTATTTGCGCGAGGTCTGCGGGCGGGAGGAGGGCGCGCCGCCGCCGGTCGATCTGGCCGCCGAACGCCGCAATGCGGAGTTCATTCGCATGCTGATCCGTGACGGCCTCGCGACGGCGGTCCACGACATTTCCGACGGCGGCATTCTGGTGGCGCTTGCCGAGATGACGATGGCTTCGCGCATCGGCGCGGTTCTCGAATCTCCGGCTGCCATCGCCGCGCACGCGTTCTGGTTCGGTGAGGATCAGGCGCGTTTTGTTGTGACGGCGAAAAATGCCGAGGCTATTTTGGACCGCGCCGGCACGGCGGGGGTCGCTGTCGCTCGTCTCGGCGCGACCGGCGGCAGCGTACTCGCCATTGCCGGCGAACGTCCGCTGGTGGTGTCCGACCTTCTTGCGCGGTTCGAGGCCTGGCTGCCGGCCTATATGGCGGGCGCGGACTAAAATGTCGCTGCGCCACCGCCCCGAAAACGCCGCCATAAACACAAAGACCGATGCGAGGGAGAGGTAAGCATGAAGCGTAGTGTCAGCCGCATCATCACGACTCATTCGGGAAGCCTGTCGAGGCCGCCCGACCTGCTGGCGCTCAATCGCGCCCGCGCGCAAGGTGAAAAGGTGGACGAGGCCACCTATGACCAATGTCTCAGCGGCGCCATTGCCCAGGTCGTTCGGCGGCAGCGCGACGCGGGCATTGACGTTCCTGATGACGGCGAATTTCCGAAGCCGATGGCGGCGCAATTCGACTATGGCGCCTGGTGGAATTACGCATTTGCCCGGTTGGAAGGTTTCGTTCCCGCTGAATCGGTGCCGGAATCCAAGCACAAGAAATCCGGCGTCGCCGAGTTGGCGCTGACGTCTTTCGGCAACCGCCGCGACTGGCAAAAGTTTAGCGAGTTTTATCAGGACCCCGAATCGACCAGCACGCTTTTGGGCAGCGCCGTTCGCCGATCGCGCCGCCGTCCGGTGTGCACCGGCCCGATCAAGTATATCGGGCAAGCCGCGATTGCCGCCGACATCGCCAAATTAAAGGCCGCCATGGCCGCCGCCGATGTCGACGAGGGTTTCATGTGCTCGATCTCGCCCGGAAGCTTCGCGCGCGGCGAGGACCTCCATTACAAGACCGGCGAAGAATTCGTTTTCGCCGCCGCCGATGCCATGCATGAAGAATACAAGGCCATTGTCGATGCCGGGATCGTGCTGCAGATCGACGATCCGAGCCTGCCGGACAACTGGGACATGATTGATCCGGAGCCGCCGCTGAACGAATTCAAAAAGTTCGAGCGCGCACGCCTTGAAGCGCTCAATCACGCGCTGCGCGACTTGCCGGCGGATCGCATCCGCTACCACATCTGTTGGGGAAGCTGGCACGGTCCGCACACTACCGACATCCCGTTGCAGGACATCATCGATCTCGTTCTGGCCGTCAACGCCGGCGCTTATTCAGTGGAAGCCGGCAACGTGCGCCACGAGCACGAATGGCGGGTGTGGCAAAACGCCAAGCTTCCCGACGGCAAGCTCCTTATTCCCGGCGTCGTCAGCCACGCGACCAACATCGTCGAACACCCGCAAGTCGTCGCCGACCGCATTGTGCGCTACGCCAAGGTGGTCGGCCGCGAAAACGTCATCGCCGGCACCGATTGCGGCTTCGGCGGCCGTATCCATCCGCAGATCGCTTGGGCGAAACTTGAGGTGCTCGCCCAAGGCGCGAAGCTTGCGAGCGAGGAGCTTTGGCGTTAGGCCACAGGGTGTCGGGTTTTTCGCGGCGTCGCGTTCTGGTATGCCGCAAATCGCAACCGGGGCGGATGGAGACGGCCATGGCCATGGCTGCAAGCGACATTGAGCGGTTAATTCGGGCGAGCATTCCGGATGCCGAGGTGACAATCCGCGACCTTGCCGGCGACGGCGATCACTACGCGGCGACCGTCATCGCCGAATCGTTTCGCGGCAAATCCCGCGTCCAGCAGCACCAGATCGTCTATTCAGCGTTGCGGGGCGAAATGGGCGGCAAACTGCACGCGCTCGCATTGCAGACTGGCGCGCCGGAGCGGTGACGTCCCTCACGGCGGCGGTTTTCATTCGCCGCCGGCTCGCCGACGGGAAAATCGTTTCCAAATCGGCGGGTCACGCATGCGGCTTTTTCCGTACGCACGTACCGGCCATCGCGCCAATTTGGTGAATCCGAGACACGGACCTGGTTTGCGGCATGGGCTTTGCACTTCCCTTGCGCAACCTATATGTAACTACTCGTGGGTTAGATCGTCGGGCAAGAGCTGCCCGCGTGCCAACAAGGAATAACGGCGATGTCCATCGAGCAATTCATCGATACCGAGGTGAAAGCCAACGACGTGGTCTTGTTCATGAAAGGCACGCCGCAATTCCCGATGTGTGGATTTTCCGGGCAGGTGGTGCAGATTCTCGACTACCTCGGCGTACCCTATAAGGGCCTCAACGTGCTCGAGAACGGCGAACTGCGCGACGGCATCAAGGCTTTTTCCAATTGGCCGACCATTCCGCAGCTTTACGTTAAAGGCGAGTTCGTCGGCGGGTGCGATATCATCCGCGAGATGTTCCAGGCCGGCGAACTGCAATCGCTGCTGAAGGAAAAGGGCCTCTCCGTCAAAGAAGGCGCGGCGGCTTAGCGTAGGTCACGCGCGAGTGCAGCTCCGGCGGATTTGCAGATCTAAGGATTCGGCTTTCGCTTGGCGATCATCACGATCAGCGCCAGCACGATCGCGATCCCGATAACGCTCTGCGACGGAATAGCGGTCGCGAATTTAACGACGTTGTCGGCCACGCCGGACACGAACACGCCGGAAGCCGGACCGAGAATCAAATAAATCAGCATGATCGCGAGGATCGTGAGAAATCCGATCTCCACGAACGCCCACAGATATTGCCTGGCCGTTTGTAGATACCCCAGCATGACGCGCTCTCTGCAGCGGACTCGCCTCGGATAACGTCCGGGCGGTGCGCTTTGCGACTTCGTGAGCGGAGGTTAGCGCGGCATCACCGCGCAACCGTCGGGCGGCGGTGTTCTCCGCCACCCGACGTAAGCTGATCTTCGCCTAAGCCATTCGCCGCTGGGCGAACAGCCAGATGATAATACCGAGCGTGATCAGTCCGACGAGCCCGGCGTCACCAAGGCTCTTGACCAGCGCCATGATGTTGCCGGTGACGCTGCCGAAGAACGGCAAGTTGGCGCCGACCAAAAGCGCAGCCACGATCGCAAGCGCGAGTAACATCAGCCCAATTTCGGTCAATGATCCGATCCAGGCCTTCACCCTTTGCAACGCATCCATGTACGTGCTCCCCTCAGTTATTTTCTGCATCTGACTACGCGACCAACAATCATTGCTACAAATAGCGGCGCGGAGGCTAATGGCGGGGTCATCTCATTTCAAGTTTGCGCCCGATGCGGGGTGCATAACTTCCAGATTGCGCTGATTTTCAGCGACATGCCGCGATGCAGCACGAACGGCCTTGCGTTTGAACGCAATGCAATACGAAGCGAATCAGTGCTACAGAATCGATCGCCGCGCTCGCCGGTCGGCGATCTGGGGCTGATCAGCGCGAATAATATTCGACGACGAGATGCGGCTCCATCACCACCGGGTAGGGGACGTCGCCGATCAGCGGAATCCGGGCGAGCTTCGCCGTCATTTTCGAATGATCGACTTCGACGTAATCCGGCACGTCGCGCTCGCCGAGCGCGGTGGCCTCGATGACCAGTGCGAGCTGCTTCGATTTGTCCTTGACCTCCACGAGGTCGCCGACCTTGACCCGAAAGCTCGGAATATTGACCCGCTTGCCGTTGACCTTGATGTGGCCGTGGTTGACGAACTGCCGGGCGGCGAAGACGGTGGGCACGAATTTCGCGCGATAGATGACGGTGTCGAGCCGGCGTTCAAGCAGCCCGATCATATGCGCGCCAGTGTCGCCTTTGAGCCGCCGCGCCTCTTCGTAAATGCCGCGGAAATGCCGCTCCGACATGTTGGCGTAGTAGCCTTTGAGCTTTTGTTTGGCGCGCAATTGCACGCCGTAATCGGAGAGCTTGCCCTTGCGGCGCTGGCCATGCTGGCCGGGCCCGTATTCGCGCTTGTTGATCGGCGACTTCGGCCGGCCCCAGATGTTCTGGCCTAGCCTGCGGTCGATCTTGTACTTCGCCTCGTGGCGCTTGGTCATTCGCGTCCTCTGTTTGCATGGGCATTCCGAAAACTGAAAAGGATCGGTTTCGGGATTATGCCGCGGTTGAGGATCGCGCCCTCCTCCTGTCCCGGGTTTTGCCAGGGACCGACAGGTCTGTCGCCGAAGCGCCGGCGCCGACCGCGGGTCGCGAAACACGGCGCGGGCCCCTTGGACCCGCGCCGCGCGCCGTATCTAGGTGTAAACCGCCGCACTGTCAAACGAGGGCAGCGCGGTTTCGGCGCCGTCAGGCGGCGGCAAAGTGCTTGCGCCGCAGGCTCCGCAGCGCCGTGATCGCCAATACCGCGGTCAGGATGTCGAGCGCGGCGACAACGATAAACACGGTCGTCCAGCTTCCGGTCGCCTGCTTGAGCAAGGCCGCCACCGGCCCGCCGAAGATCGAGCCGATGCCTTGCGCGATATAAAGAAAACCATAATTGGTCGCCGCGAATTTCGGGCCGAATGTATCGGTCAGTGTGGACGGGAACAAAGAAAAGATCTCGCCCCATCCGAAGAAGACAAGCCCGGTCAGGATGACGAAGAGCGCCGGGCGGTCGATGAACATAAACAAAATCAGGATGGCGACGGCTTCCAGCGAGAAGGCGAGCGCCATGGTGGTCTCGCGGCCGATCTGGTCCGACACCCAGCCGAAAAACGGCCGGGTGAGGCCATTGGTGAAGCGCGACAGCGTCAGCGACAGCGGCAACGCGGCCATGCCTAATACCAGCACGTCGGCTACGCCAAATTCTTTGGCGAATGGGCCGACATTCGACGTCACCATCAATCCCGACGTCGACATCAGGCTCATCATCACGAACAGCAAATAAAAGATCGGGTTTTGCAGCATTTCGCGCGGCGAGTAGTCGCGCTTGGATTGCGCGGTGGCGATGGCGGCTGCGGGCGCGAGATTTCGCACCGAATAATCGGGAGGCGGCAACCGCAGCCATTGCGCGGCGGCTACCCCGATGACGGCTTGAATGACGCCCCACACCACGAGCGTGTGCGCGTAACCGGAGCTTTTAATCATGCTGTCGATCGGAAAGCTGGTGAAAAATGCGCCGAATCCATAACCCGCGGCGGCAAGGCCGGCCGCCAAACCGCGGCGGTCGGGAAACCAGCGCACCATCAAGCCGATGATGCCGACATAGATGATGCCGGTGCCGAATCCGCCGAGTACGCCGTAGGTGAAATAGAGCGCCCAGATGTTGTCGACGTAAGCCGAGAGCAGCCAGCTTCCCCCGGACAAGAGCGCGCCGATCGAAATCAGGATTCGCGGGCCGAAGCGGTCGACCAAATATGCCTGGAACGGTGAGAGCCAGGTTTGCAGGATGATCAACAGCGAGAACGTCCACTGCAATTGCGCGAGGCTCGTTCCGAGCTTTTGATTGAGTGGGCCGGTGAACAGCGTCCAGACGTATTGCGGGCTCGAGATTGCCATCATGGCGATCACCCCGAGCACGAGCTGGTTCCAGCGGTTGAGATACCAGGCGCGTTCGCGTTCAATCGCGACAGTCATCAGCATTCCCCCAGACGCCCGGCAGCGGTGTTGAAAGCCTAACCGTCGCGAGGCTGCCCAGCAAGGAACCGCCGTACTGCGCGGATCTTCAACCAGCTTCGGTCGACGCCGGTTGATCGGCGTAAATGCCGAAGCCCGCCAGCGCTGCGGCGGGCTTGCGCCCTGAGGTACACACCGCTCGCGTGGTGCCCCGACCCGAGACGGAAGGAGAGGGCCCTAAAAGATCGCCGACGCGGCGCGCAATCGCTGGAGCTGGGTCGACAAAGGCAACCGGCCACGGTGCCAGGCGCGAAAAACGTTCGATCAGCAAGGGATAATGCGTGCAGGCCAGCACAACAGTGTCCGTACGCACGCCATCGTCCCGGAAGCAGGGTTCGATTTCCGAGGAAATCAGCGGATCGCCGACCGGCGTGCCCGCAATCTCAGCTTCGGCATATGTCGCAAGCATGTTCGAGCCAACGAGCGTCACCTTGCAGTCGGCGGCGTAATCGCGAATGAGCGCGCGGGTATATTCCCGCTGCACCGTCGCCTCGGTGCCCAACACGGAAATGCGTTTCGTGATCGACCCGGCGCAAGCCGGCTTGATCGCAGGGACCGTGCCGACGAAAGGCAATGAAAATTTTTGACGCAAGTGCGGCAGCACAATCGTCGATGCGGTGTTGCAGGCGATGACAACAAGACCGGGCTCATACCGCCCGATCAGGTCGTTCATAAGCTCGACGACACGTTGCGTGAGCGCCGGCTCGGTCATTGCTCCATAAGGAAAAGCGGCATCGTCGGCGACATAAATGAAATCGGCTCCCGGCCGCGCCGCGGCGATTTCACGATAGACCGTGAGGCCGCCGAGCCCTGAATCAAAGACCAAAATCGTTTCGCCGGCCGCCATCGCTCACACATGCCACGCAGCCGCGTGCTTGTGCAATCCGCGGTTATCCGTGGCCGCGCGCCGGCTGGTTGGGGATGAGCGCCGCTTCAAGCCCGCCGAACACGTCAACCAGACGCAGCCCGTCGTGCCCGGCGGGCCGTTCCTGCTGCTGCTCGAGTTTTGCTTTGGTCGACCACGGGGCGATCAGGCCGCTCATGACCGTGAACGACATGACCAGGATAGCCGCAAGGTTGCCGTCGTGATGGCCGGCGAACGCAACCGCACCCATCAGATACGCCCAGAACGGAAATGCGACTGTCGAAACGACGGCGTTGACGATCCAGGCATCGCCCTCTTGCCGCACGTACCAGCAGAATAGCGGGGTGAGCGCACAGCCCACGATCAGCGCCCCGGCCGCAATCATCGGGACCGGCACGCCGGCCATGGCGGCATCCGCGCCGCCGGATTTCATCGCCTGGTCGAGAATGGCGTTGATCAACATGAAGAACGCCAGGACTTCGCCCGGAACGTACTTGACCATTCGCTCAAGATAAGTGTCGCCGGGTACGCCATGCATCGGCCCAGCCGCGACATCGGAGGGCAAATCGCCGTCTTCAAATAACGGCGCATCGACGTCCGCGATTCGCGGCTTGCGCACCAATCGACCCATGAACTTTCTCCTGGAACCAAGTCGTCCGCCGAAAAGTTGGCCGGACGTTAGGCCAGGCGACTGAGTCGGGCAAACTTAGGAAAGCACAGTCAACAGGAATCGCTTTCCGACACGCGTAAGTGGAAAAGCCTGTATTCGACGGTGCCGAAGGCTAGCGAGCCCGCTTCGCTTTCGATGGGGCAAACACCCGGCGAAATATCGTGTCGACGTGGGCCAGATGGAAATCGAGGTCGAAATTGGCGGCCAGTTCCTTTTCCGTCAGGTATTTGCGCACCTGCGGATCTTTCGTGAGCCCGGCCAGGAACTCACCTTCGCCGCGCCAGGCTTTCATGGCGTTTCTCTGAACCATCGCGTAGGCGTCCTCACGCGCTGCTCCCTTTTGCGTCAGTGCGAGCAGCACCCGCTGCGAGTGGACGAGGTTGCCGAGTTGGCCGAGATTCTTCCGCATGTTGTCGGGATAGACGATCAGGCGCTCGATCACTCCGGCGAGGCGATCAAGGGCGAAATCGAGCGTAACGGTCGCGTCCGGGCCGATCATCCGTTCGACGGATGAGTGCGAGATGTCGCGCTCGTGCCAGAGCGCGACGTTTTCCATGGCCGGCGTCACGTAGGCGCGCACCATTCGCGCAAGTCCGACGAGGTTCTCCGACAGCACCGGATTTCGTTTGTGCGGCATGGCGGAGGAGCCTTTCTGCCCGGCGGAAAAATACTCCTCGGCCTCCAAGACTTCGGTCCGCTGCAGGTGGCGAATTTCAGTTGCGAGCCGCTCGATCGAAGCGCCGACCACTCCGAGCGTGGCGAAATACATGGCATGGCGATCGCGCGGAATGACCTGGGTCGAGATCGGCTCGACACGAAGCCCCATCGCCTTGGCGACATGAGCTTCGATGCGCGGGTCGAGTTGCGCGAAGGTGCCGACGGCGCCTGAGATCGCGCAGGTCGCGACTTCGGCGCGCGCCGCCATAAGCCGCGCTTTGGCGCGGTCGAATTCGGCAAAGGCGTAGGCGAGCTTGAGCCCGAACGTGGTGGGCTCGGCGTGGATGCCGTGCGAGCGCCCGATGGTCGGCGTCAACTTGTATTCGTACGCCCGCTTCTTCAGGGCGGCGTTGAGGCGCTCGACGTCGCCGATCAGGATATCCGCGGCGCGAACCAGCTGGACGTTGAAGCAGGTGTCGAGCACGTCCGAGGAGGTCATGCCCTGATGCACGAAACGCGCTTCCGGCCCGATGATCTCGGCCAAGTGGGTGAGAAAAGCGATGACGTCGTGCTGGGTCTCGCGCTCGATCTCGGCGATGCGGGCAATATCGAATTTGGCGTTCTTGCCCTTGGCCCAGATTTTCGCCGCCGCCGCCTTGGGAATAATCCCAAGCGCGGCCATGGCATCGGCGGCATGCGCTTCGATCTCAAACCAGATGCGAAAGCGCGTTTCCGGCGACCAGATCGCCGTCATTTCCGGCCGGCTGTAGCGCGGGATCATGTCCACCTCGTCGGCAAGCTTGCGCTTAGCAGATCGCGGCAGCCTCAACAATTGCACGCGGCCGTGCGATGCTCAGCCCTGGTGGAGCGGATTTGACATTCGCTACCCGCAAGGCCGCGAACTGGTGAAGCGAATGTCAAATCCAAAGCTTCACTAGCGCTTATACATGCTGGTGGTCCTTTGATTCTAACATTCGCACGATAGCCTGCCGAACCCGGATGCGAATGTTAGAATCGGACCACCAGGAGCGAATCAGGAGATAGCCATGAAATTCCTACAGATCGTTCCTCGCGAGGGAGCGCGCCTTTACGGCGCGATGATCAAAAAACAAGCCGAGATCCGCAAAAGCGGGCGCGGGACTTTTTCCCGGGCCGGCGCCGCCAGGCGCAAGCGGGCCAAATGGACGCACGTTCGCTACAGAGGGTCGATCGATCTGGAGCCTGGCCTGTCGGATGCGGTCGAGGTTGCGATCAAATCGCCGGAGCCGGGCGATGAGGCGCGGCTGTTATCCTCGTTCCTCGGCTGGCTGGACCGGCATTTCGGCGAACAACTCTCGTCGGTGAATATTCAGTATCAGCGTTCCGGGCGGATAAGCCGCCGGCGTTGAGCGACGACCGCCGACGCCTGCGTCACGCGGCGAACCGGGCGCGGTCGTGCGGCTGCGCAAAATCGACCGGAGTGCCCTTTGGAATGATGCCGGTCGGATTGACGCGGGTAATCGAGTAATAGCCCATGACGTAATAACGCGGCTTCACCGTCTCGGCGACGCCGGGTACGGCGTAGAGTTCGCGCATATAGTTCAAGAGATTTGGATAATCGGCGATTCGTTTTTTGTTGCATTTAAACAACGAGAAATAGGCGACGTCGAAACGCACAAGCGTCGGGAACAAACGCCAATCCGCTTCGGTGATCTGATTGCCGACCAGATAACGGTGACGGCCAAGCCGCGCTTCGATGTCATCAAGCGTGGCAAATAGCGCATCAAAGGCTTCTTCGTAGGCGGCCTGCGAGCGGGCAAAGCCGCAGCGGTACACGCCGTTATTGACGTTGGCGTAGACTTGCTGGTTGATGCGGTCGATTTCACCTCGCGAAGCTTGCGGATAGAAATCGGCCGGGTCGGCGCCGATGCCGGCAAATTCCGAGTTCAGCATGCGGATGATCTCGGACGACTCGTTGTTGACGATCCGCCCGGTCTTTTTGTCCCACAGCGTCGGCACGGTGACCTTGCCGGTGTAGTGCGGGTCGCTCGCTGTATAGGCCTGGTGAAGATAGCGAAAGCCGTTGACCCGGTCCGGCACGCAATCCGGGAACGCCGGGTCGTCCTCGAACGTCCAGCCCTGATCCCGAAGTCCCGGAATGGCGACGGCGATGCTGATTGCGCCCGAAAGCTTCTTCAGCGCGCGGTAAATTTGGGTGCGATGCGCCCACGGGCAGGTGTAAGCGACATAAAGGTGATAGCGGCCTGCTTCGGCTTTGAATCCGGACGAGCCGTCGGGAGTGACGCGCTCGCGGAACGCGCTCGCGACGCGCTGAAAGTTGCCGGCCTTTCCGGTCTCGGTGTCTGGGTCCTTGTCGCCGTGCCATTTGCCGTCAATTAGCATGCCCATCAGGCGACCTCCCCGCGGGCCACCACCGCCGCATGACGGATGGCCGCGATATTCTTGCGATAAGAGTCCGGCGTTCGATCCTTGAACACCGCGGAGCCCGCGACCAGCACATTGGCGCCGGCGCGAACGACATCGGCGGTCACCTCCGGCGTGATCCCGCCATCGATCTCGATGTCGATGGGCCGTCCGGCCGTCATCGCGCGCAACTTTTGCACCTTCTCGATTGCGCTCGGTATGAATTTTTGTCCGCCGAAGCCGGGATTGACCGACATCACGAGAATGAGATCGACGAGATCGAGCACCGGTTCGACGCTTTCGACCGGGGTGCCCGGATTCATGGTCACGCCGGTCTTTTTGCCGAGCGCGCGAATAGCTTGCAGGGAGCGATGGATGTGCGGACCGGCTTCGACATGCACGGTGATGATATCGGCGCCGGCCTTGGCGAAGGCCTCGAGATAAGGGTCGCACGGCGCGATCATCAAATGCACATCGAACACTTTCTTGGTGTAAGTGCGCAGCGCTTTCACCACGTCCGGTCCGATGCTGATGTTGGGGACGAAATGCCCGTCCATGATGTCGAGGTGGATCCAGTCGGCTCCCGCGGCATCGGCCGCGCGGACTTCCTCGCCGAGCTTACCGAAGTCGGCGGCAAGAATTGAGGGTGCAATGATCAGAGGATGGGGCACGGCGCTCCTTAATTGCTGCCCGCCTAACACGTCATGCTATAGCGGGCAACGCTGCCGTATTCACGCAGGCTTGATGGGCGGAGGTCGTCCTGGCGCGCACGGATATCATGGTGCTCGGCGCGGGTATTGTCGGCACCTCCATTGCCGTCCATCTCGCCAAGCGCGGGCTGTCGGCCGCCCTGATCGATCGGCAAGGCGCGGGTGAGGGCACTTCCTACGGCAATGCCGGGATTATCGAGGGCAATACGATATTCCCGCCGGCCTTCCCGTCGAACTTCGCCGAGCTTGCGCGCATCGCACTGAAGCGTTCTCCCGTCGTTAATTATCACGCGGGACACCTCGTCAGTGTCGCGCCCTGGCTCAATGCGTTCCGCATTGCGTCGCAGCCGGCGCATCTTCGCGAAACGGCGCGGCTGATGCGGCCGCTATTCGCCCGCGCGGTCGCCGAGCACCAAGCAATCGCCGCCGAAGCCGGCGCCGAAGGTTATTTCAACCGCCGCGGCTGGCTCAAACTTTACCGCAGCGACCGGGCGTTCGCGGCATTGTCGGTGGAGTTCGATCTCGCCGCGCAACTCGGCATCGCCAATGTGCCGCTCGATGCCGCGGGTGCGCGTGCGCTCGAGCCCGCGCTGCGCGGCGGTTTTCGCCACGCCGTGCACTGGACCGGCGCGGTGAGCGTGACCGATCCGCTGGCGCTGACCCGCGCCTACGCTGCGCGTTATGCAGCGCTCGGCGGAATTGTTTTAACGGGCGATGCGCGAAGCCTGCATCGGACTGGGTCTTATTGGCGGGTCGAAACAGAATCTGGTCCGCTCGATTCTGCCGAAGCGGTGCTTGCGCTTGGCCCATGGGCGCCGGACGTGCTCGAGGTCCTTGGCATCAGGCTGCCGCTCGCCGTCAAGCGCGGCTACCATTGCCACTTCCGCCCAGAAGAAGGCGCAGCCCTCAGCCGGCCGGTGCTCGATGCGGAGAACGGTTACGTGCTGGCGCCGATGGAGCAGGGCATCCGCCTTACCACGGGCGTGGAATTTGCCGCGCGGGACGCACCGCCAACGCCAGTCCAGCTCGACCGCGTATTACCCGCGGCGCGCAAATTATTTCCGCTCGGCGAACGCATCGAGCCGCAAGCGTGGCTGGGAGCGCGGCCATGCTTTCCCGACTCGCGGCCAATTATTTCCCGCGCGCCGCAGCATGGCGGACTTTGGTTGGCGTTCGGCCACGCGCATTGGGGCCTGACACTCGGTCCGGTGACGGGACGTCTTATTGCGGAAATCGTAAGCGGCGCGACGCCGTTCTGCGACCCGAAACCCTTCAGCGCCGACAGATTTAGCTGCTGAAAATTACGCGCTCCGGTTATTCATGTACCGCCGAAGCGGGCGGCGGCGATCCCACATACTCGCCGATGGTGTGCAACACGCTGCCTTCGGGGCGGGTATTATTGGCTGACAACTTGTCTTTCTGCGAAACCATTTCGTCGTATTTGGGCAGTGTCGTCACCATTTGATGCGGCACCAAATGCACGACTTTATAGCCGCCGGCCTTCAACTGGCGAAGCAATTCCGGCATCGCTTCCGCGGTCGCGCGCCGGAAATCGTGCATCAGGATGATACCCTTGCCGTGCTTTTCCAGCTTGGTCATCACCGACGTGATGACCTCTTCCGGCTTACGCATCTTGAAGTCGCGAGAATCAAAATCGGCCGAAAATACAGCGATGTTGCGCTCGCTCATATAGGCGAGCAATTCCGGAGGGTGTTGCAAAGCAGGAAAACGGAAGAACGGCGCAATCGGCGCGCCCGCTGCGTTGTGCACGGCGCTGAAGCCCATCTCAATTTCCGCCTTGGCGAGTTCGATGTCCTTTGCGTACGGGTTCCTCGCTAAATCCTTATGCGACCAAGTGTGGCTGCCGAGCGTCATGCCGGCCTCGACCACCTGCTTGGTAATCTCCGGATGCCAGGTCGCGTGCTCGCCGATTTCGAAGAACGTCGCTTTGAGACAATTGTCAGCGAGAGCCCTGAGGACAGCCGGCGTGTTCTCCGGCCAGGGACCGTCGTCGAAGGTCAGCACCACTTCTTTGTCGCGGAGAAAATCGTACTGCTTGAAGTGTTCGAAGCCGAAGCCGGGGCCGCGGGTGGTGTCGATCTCGACAATGCGCGAGAGACCCAATCCTCCCGGTTTGTCACAGGGCGCGATGCTGGCGCTCGGCGGGGCTGCGGCAGCGGTTGAGCCTGCGGCGGCGGGTTTTACCGCCGGCGCATTCTGCGCTGGGGCCGCCGCATTGCTGGTGTCCTGAGCGACCCGCACCGGGGCGGCTTGCGAGCCGGAAGCAGGGGCAGAGGCGGTCGCAGTGGAGGGGAGTTCCGCGGCGCGAGCCTGGGCGATCTCCTGGATCGGCGTCGAGGGAACTCGAACCGGAATCGCTGCAACCGGGGCGAGTTTCACCGCCTCGGCACTCGGCGCAGGTCCCTTTTGCGCCGAAACGACGCCGAAAGCGGCGAGGCCCAAGACTGCCAGGACAGCGACGGTGATGACTGCGGATCGCATAATTCCTCGCTAGAAACCGCCTCTTTGAGTCGAAGTGAAGGCGTATTCGGGCGGTCGAGTCAACGCCGCGGCCATTTAACAGTGGGAAAGAATAATTACTGGTTTCCGCGGCACCTGCCGGCGGCAGCCGAGGGAACCGCGTTGGCCGATCAGCCGAATTTATCTTTCCAGCTCGGCAGTGCGGCGGGGAACGGCAGGGCGGTTGCCGCAAAAACGCCCCTGGCGATTGCCCGGGCGACCACATCGGCCGCAATCGCGCCAAGGCTCGTTAATCCATAGAGAGGGTCAGTCAGCTCCCGGCGGCCTGTCGAGGCCGCGAAGAGGACGTCGCCGTCGAGCGGCGTGTGCACGGGATAAATTGCGCGGGACAAACCGGATTGGGCCATGACGGCTAGCCGCTTGGCTTGAGCCTTCGTCAGCGTGGCGTCGGTCGCGACGACGACCAACGTGGTATTTTCGCCTGGGCCGCCTTTTACAAGCAGCTCGAACGCCTCTTTGGGGAACGTGGCAGGCAAACCCCGGCCGCCGAATTCGGCGTCGCGCTCGAAAGGGGCCGCCCAGAACCAGGGGCCACGACCGACCAGGACGCTGCCGACCGCGTTTACGGCGGCGAGCGCTCCGACCGTGTAGCCGTCCGCCGTTTGCGCGGAAGCCGAGCCGACACCGCCTTTGCAATTGACCGTGGTTGCGCCGGTCCCGGCGCCGACGCTGCCGAGCGCGAAATCCGCGCCGGCCGCGGCGGCGGCGGCGTAGCCGAGTTCGCGATACGGCGGAAAGCGTCCCCAATTCTTGTCGCCGTCGTTCAACAGGTCGAACAGCACCGCCGCCGGCACGATCGGCACCTGCGCTGTGCGTATAACAAAGCCGCGGCCGTTCTCCCGTAGAAACGCTTGCGCACCGGAGGCCGCATCGAGACCGAATGCCGAACCGCCCGACAAAGTGATGGCGTCGATTCCTTCCACCGTTTGGGCCGGATCGAGCAACGCGGTTTCGCGGGTGCCCGGCCCGCCGCCGCGCACATCAACTGAAGCCACAGCCGGCGCGTCGAAAATAATTGCCGTTGCGCCGGATCCGAGCGCGAGATTTTCAGCGTGGCCGACTTTGATCCCCGGCACATCGGTGAGGAGATTGCGCAATGCGTGCTCCCGTCGTTTCAGCGTCGTTGCCGCGGGTCCGGAGCATCCATAATCACACTGGGATTGAATGACAAATGATCACATCCTCGCGGCTTTGGCGCCCGCGCGCTTGCGCGAGGGAAAACCGGCGGGCATGAGTGCGCCATGAATGTCACTATTGCCGCCGCGCTCGCCGCAGGCATGCTGAGTTTCCTGTCGCCTTGCGTGCTGCCGCTGGTGCCGCCTTATCTCGTCTATCTCGCCGGCACGTCTCTCGAACGCTTGGCCGGTGCGGAGGAGGCGCGGCAGGTCCGCCGCGAGACGATTGTTGCCGCGTTCCTCTTCGTTCTCGGTTTTACAACCGTGTTCGTCGCGCTCGGCGCCAGCGCCAGCGCCATCGGTTCATTGCTGCGCGCTTATTCGTACGTGCTCGGAAAAGTCGCCGGCGTGATCATTATCATCATGGGCCTGCACTTTCTCGGCGTCACGCCGATTGCATGGTTCATGCGCGAGAAGCGTCTCGATGTCGCCAAGCCGGTCGGACTTTGGGGCGCTTATGTGATGGGCTTGGCATTCGCGTTCGGCTGGACGCCTTGCATCGGCCCCATCCTGAGCGCGATTTTGGCGATCGCCGGATCGGAAGGAAGCGTCGCCCGCGGCACTGTTCTGTTGGCGGTCTATTCGCTGGGACTTGGCGTGCCTTTCATCGTCGCGGCGCTCGCGCTCGAATCCTTCGCCGCCTTTCTCGCGCGCTTTCGTGCGCACCTCGTCATGGTCGAGAAGGCGATGGGCGGACTTTTGATTGTTGCCGGCGTGGCTTTCTTTTCGGGCTGGATCACCGATCTCGGCAGCTGGCTGATTGAAGCATTTCCGGAGCTCGGCAAGCTCGCCATTTGAAGGACCCGACTGACGGGCGTTTCAGGTGCGCCCCGGTTCGGTGATCTCCTGGTAATTGCCGTCCTTGTCCCAGCGGTACACCGCCCAGCCGCCGCCGGTGATGTCACCCTTTTGGTCGAAGCCGATCGGGCCAAGCACGGTGTCCCAGGTGCCGGCACGTATCGCCGTGGCGACTTTCTGCGGATCGGTGGTGCCGGCTTTGCCTGCGGCTTTCGCCCAAATCTGAAATGCGGCGTAGGTGTAAAGTACGTAGCCTTCCGGATCGATGCCGTTGTCCTTGAACTCTTTCACGACCGCGAGCGCGGTCGGCCGCTTGCGCGGGTCCGGTGGAAACGTAAACAGCACGCCGTCACCGGCGGCGCCGGTGATGGAGGCAAATTCGCGCGACGCCAGCGCGTCTCCGGCCATCAAAACGGTTTTCAGTCCTTGATCGCGCATCTGGCGCACAATCAGGCCCGCTTCCTGATGGTAGCCGCCATCGTAGACGATATCGATGTTGTTGAGTTTGAGTTTGGAGACGAGCGCGTTGAAGTCCTTGTCGCCCTGATTGAAGGATTCGTTGAGCTTCTCGGTCACGCCGGCGGCGTTGAGCGCCTTCTTCACCTCATCGGCGAGACCTTTGCCGTAGGTGGTCTTATCGTTGACGATGGCGATATTTTTGCCTTTGAAATTCTTCACCAGATAATCGGCGGCGAACGGACCCTGCTGATCGTCACGGCCGCAGGTGCGAAACGTGTTCCACATGCCGCGCTCGGTGAACAGCGGATTGGTCGAAGCCGGTGTGATCTGCAGCACGCCGCCGTCCAGATAAGCATCCGACGCCGGGATCGACGACGACGAGCAATAGTGACCGACGACCACACCGGCGCCCATGCCGGACAGCTTTTCCGCAACCGAGCGCGCCTGTTTTGGATCGCAAGCATCGTCGCCGATCTCGAGGCGAAGCTTCTTTCCAAGCACGCCGCCGGCGGCGTTGATATCGGCGACGGCTTGCTCGGCGCCTTCGCTCATTTGCCGGCCGAAGGTGGCCTGGCCGCCGGTCATCGGCCCGGCCGACCCGACCGTAATGTCCTCCGCTAGCGCCGGCGCGGCAAGGAAAGGCATGAACAGCGCAAATGCGACCAGCCGCAGCTTTTTCATGATGGTTTCTCGCATGAACAGTTTCGCCGCGGCGAAGCTATCACTTCTCCCGGTCGGTTTCCTACCTGATCTCGCGCCAGGTTAATGGGCCCGTGCGCACGTAAAGCCAGGGATATTGCCTAACCATCAGGTTGGCGCGCGTCGCCTGCCAGGACACGAGCCCGACCACAAGGAAGATCAGCGTGTCGCAAGCGAACGAGGCCACCGACAGAAGTTGGCCCTGAAAGAGCGCGAAATGAAAGAAGCGCGCGGCAGCGCCGAGGAGGAGCGCAGTCAGGACAACGCGCGACCTTCCGCGCCACGAGGCTGCGATGGCGCGGCCGGAGAGCCAGGCGGCGCCGCTGCCGACGAGTCCGGTAACCAAAACGATATCGACTATTGTTTCGCCAGCATACAGCCGGTCCATCTCGTGGTCCGATTCTAACATTCGCAATTCGGTTCGGGAGGCTATCATGCGAATGTTAGAATCAAAGGACCACTAGCAAACATAAATGCAGTGGAGCATTGGATTTGACATTCGCTTCGCGAGTTCGCGACCCGGCGGGTAGCGAATGTCAAATCCGCTCCACTGGCGCTCCGTCAGCGTCTGGTACCCTCGAGATAGGCGGCACGGATTTCCGGGCGTTCGAGGAGGCCGGGCCCGCTTCCGTGGAGAGTGATTTCGCCATTGACCAGGACATACCCGCGGTGCGCGATCTTGAGCGCCTGGTAGGCGTTCTGCTCGACCAGGAAGACCGTCAGCTTGTCCTGTTCGTTCAGGAGCCTGATGGCGGCAAATATTTGCTGCACCAAAAGCGGCGCCAGGCCGAGTGACGGCTCGTCGAGGAGAATTAGCCGAGGCCGGCTCATCAGCGCGCGGCCGATCGCCAGCATTTGCTGCTCGCCGCCGGAAAGCGTGCCGCCGCGCTGGTGAATGCGATCGCGCAACCTCGGAAACAGCGCGAACACACGCTCAAGATCTCCGGCGAGGCCGGCGCCATCGGCGACGGTGGCGCCGATCTGCAAGTTTTCCATCACGGTCATGCGCGGAAAAATGCGCCGCCCT
>DATNNI010000066.1:0-9490 GCA_035601915.1 Xanthobacteraceae bacterium | reverse complement strand
TGAGGCGCGCGCTCGCCAAGAGCGGACGAATGGCGCGCGCCATTTACGTTGAACGCGGCACCATGAGCGACGCGAAATTGATGCCGCTATCCGCCAAATGCGACGACCACGCGCCCTATTTTGCTGTGGTGCTGGTGCCGGGATGGGAGCAGCAACCGTGAGCGGGCATCTCGCGGTCATCGGCCTGGGACCGGGCGACGCGCGCCAGCTCACGCCCGAAGCGGATGCGGCGCTGAAGGACGCGGACGTGCTCTATGGCTATGCGCGCTATCTCGAACGGATTCCGGCGCGCGAGGGCCAGGCGCGCCACGCATCCGATAATCGCGAAGAACGGGCGCGCGCCGCCGCCGCGCTCCACGACGCCACGCTAGGCGCACGCGTCGCACTCGTCTCTGGCGGCGATCCGGGCGTGTTCGCCATGGCAGCGGCGGTCTGCGAAGAAATCGAGCGCGGTCCCGAAATCTTTCGCGCGCTCGACGTCACCATCGTGCCCGGCATCACCGCAATGCTCGCCGTCGCCGCGCGCATCGGCGCGCCGCTCGGCCACGATTTCTGCGCGCTGTCGCTGTCCGATAACCTGAAACCTTGGCCTCTTATCGAGCGCCGCCTCGATGCCGTCGCCGGCGCTGGATTTGTCATCGCGCTCTATAATCCGGTGTCGCAATCGCGGCCGTGGCAGTTTGCCCGCGCCATGGAGCGTTTGGCGGGCGTTTTGCCTCCGGCGACGCCCGTGGTCGTCGGCCGCGCCGTCGGCAGAACGGACGAGAACGTGACGGTAACGACGCTCGATCGCGCCGGCGCCGCGGCAGCCGACATGGCGACGCTCGTGATCGTCGGCTCGCGCGAGACGCGCCTGGTGCAGCGTGCCGGCCGCCCGCCGCTGGTTTACACGCCGCGATCCGTGGCCGTGGTGACCGCATGATCAAGCCATTCCATCACGGCGTCGATCGTTTCTACCGCAGGCCAGGCCGATGCGATCGGCCGGCGCATCAGGATCACCTCAATACCGAGAGAGCGCGCGGCAGCGATCTTGCCGTAAGCAGCCTCGCCGCCGCTATTTTTGGCGATGACGCATTCGATGCCGTGCGACTGCATCACCGCGCGGTCGTCGGCCTCGCTGAACGGGCCGCGCGCGGTAATGTAGCTCGCTTGCGGCAGCGGCAGCGGCGGATCGATGGGATCGACGCTGCGGAACAGATAAACGTGCTGGGGCGCGGCGGCGAAGGGTGCAAGGTCGTTACGGCCGAGCGCGACGAACACCGTGCGCGACTTGGCCCCAATGGCGTCCGCCGCGGCGGCGGTGTCGTTGACTTCAGTCCAGCGGTCGCCGGCGACCTCGATCCATGGCGGGCGGCGAAGGGCGACGAAGGCCATTCCGGTTTTGCGCGCGGCTTCGACAGCATTCGCCGAGATGACGCTTGCATAGGGATGCGTGGCGTCGACCAGCCCGTCGATCCCATTCGCGGTGAGATAATCGGCAAGCCCGGCGGCGCCGCCAAATCCGCCCGCCCGCACCGGCACGGCATGCGGGACTGGCAGCGCGGTGCGACCGGCAAGCGAAAGCGTGACGGTAATATCGGCGCGCGGCGCGAGCCGCTCGGCCAATTTCCGCGCTTCGGTCGTGCCGCCGAGAATAAGGAGGCGTTTGGTGCCGGTTCCTGAAGTCATCGCACCTGAGACTGCCGCAACGCCGCGCTGGCTGTCCATCGTCGGCATCGGCGAGGACGGCATTGACGGCCTCAGCTCAACCGCGCGCGGGCTGATCGAGGCGGCCGAAATCGTGTTCGGCGGCCGGCGCCACCTGACGCTGGCGGCGCCGCTCATTCGCGGCGCGGCGCGGCCGTGGCCGAGCCCGTTCGATGGCGCGGCGGAGGAAGTCTCGCTTCATCGCGGGCGGCAGGTCTGCGTGCTGGCGTCGGGCGATCCGTTCCACTACGGCGTCGGCGCGGTGTTGGCGCGGCACGTCGATCCGCGCGAAATCATCGTGCTGGCGGCGCCGTCCGCCTTCAGCCTCGCCGCGGCGCGGCTTGGGTGGTCGCTGCCGGAGACCGTGCTGTTGTCCCTACATGGCCGCGCGCTCGATCTCATCCGTCCGCATTTGCAACCCGCGGCACGGATTCTGGCGCTGACGTCCGACGGCGACGCGCCGGCGGCTTTGGCGAAACTCCTGGCCGCAATCGGGTTCGGCTCGTCGCGTGTGACCGTTCTTGAGAACCTCGGCGGTCCGCAAGAATCGGTCCGCAGCGCGACCGCCGCCGATTTCGACCTTGGCGCGGTCGGGCCGCTCAATACACTGGCGATCGAGGTCGACGCCGCGCCGGACGCGCGCGTCATCGCACGCAGCGCAGGCCTGCCGGATCATTTGTTTGAACACGACGGCCAGATCACCAAGCGCGAAATTCGCGCCATGACCTTGTCGTCGCTGTCCCCGCGCCGCGGCGAACTCCTGTGGGATATCGGCGCCGGATCGGGCTCAGTCGCCATCGAATGGCTGCTCGCCGATCCAACGATGCGCGCGGTTGCCATAGAGCGGCGGGCCGATCGCGCCGCGCGCATCCGCCGCAATGCCGCGGCGCTCGGCGTGCCCGGGCTCGAAATCGTCGCGGGCTCGGCACCGGCCTCACTTGCCAGCTTGCCGTCGCCCGACGCGGTGTTTGTCGGCGGCGGCGCCGGCGATGCCGAAGCGTTTGATGCGGCGGCGCGCGCGCTCCGCTCCGGCGGCCGGCTGGTGGTCAATGCGGTCACGCTCGAAACCGAAGCGTCGTTGATCGCACGTCACGCCGCGCTGGGCGGCGAATTGATCCGCATCGCGATCTCGC
Source organism: Xanthobacteraceae bacterium (assembly GCA_035601915.1). Classification (GTDB taxonomy): domain Bacteria; phylum Pseudomonadota; class Alphaproteobacteria; order Rhizobiales; family Xanthobacteraceae; genus BOG-931. The sequence continues at coordinate 6,671 of DATNNI010000066.1, read as the reverse complement.
GCGCCGCGCCGGTCGGCGAGAAGATCGGCTGGCGCCCGGCGATGCCGGTGACGCAGTGGCTTTGGACCAAGCGATGACCGTGCATTTCATCGGCGCCGGGCCGGGCGCGGCCGATCTCATCACGGTCCGCGGCCGCGATCTCATCGCCCGCTGTCCGGTCTGCCTTTATGCGGGCTCCATCGTGCCGCGCGAATTGCTCGGTTTTTGCCCGCCAGGCGCCCGCATTGTCGATACGGCACCGCTGTCGCTCGACGAGATTGAAACAGAGTTCGTGGCCGCGCACGCCGCCGGGCGCGACGTGGCGCGGCTACACTCCGGTGATCTCTCGATCTATTCGGCCGTGGCCGAACAGATGCGCCGGCTCGACCGGCGCGACATTCCCTACACGCTCACGCCCGGCGTCCCGGCCTTCGCCGCCGCCGCGGCGGTTTTGCAATGTGAGCTGACGGTCCCGGAGGTTGCGCAAAGCGTGGTGCTAACCCGCGTCTCCGGACGCGCCTCGCGCATGCCGGAGAAGGAAAAGCTCGCGGCCTTCGCCGCGACCGGCGCGACGCTGGTCATCCATCTCGGCATCCACGCCATTGAAAGTGTGGTCCGCGAGCTGACGCCCGTTTGCGGCGCTGATTGTCCCGTAGCCGTTGTCGTTCAGGCAAGCTCGCCGGCAGAGCGCATTCTGCGCTGCACGCTTGTCGACATCGCCGCCGAGGTGAAAGCGGAAAATATCGAGCGCACCGCGCTCATTCTCGTTGGCCGCGCACTCGCAGCGGAAGATTTTCGCGACAGTGCGCTCTATGACGCCGATTATCGTCGCCGCTTTCGCGGAAATGCCGGCGGATCGCGATGAGCGCGCGCGGCCTCATTATCGCGGCGCCGCAATCCGGCGCCGGCAAGACGACAATCACGCTCGCCATCCTGGCGGCGCTGAAACGCCGCGGCCTCGAAGTGCGGGCGGCCAAGGCCGGTCCGGACTACATCGATCCGGCTTTTCACCTCGCGGTTACCGGACGAGCGAGCGTCAATCTCGATTCCTGGGCGATGCCGAAGGAATTGCTTGACGGGCTCGCAGCGCAGGCGGCGAACGACGCGGACCTCTTCGTCATCGAAGGGGTCATGGGACTATTCGATGGCGCTGACGCGGCCGTCGCACCGCCCGGGCGTCGCGGAACGACCGCCGATCTCGCCGCGCATTTCAATCTGCCGGTGCTGCTCGTACTTGATGTCGCGCGCCAGGCGCAATCGGCGGCGGCGCTGGTGCGCGGATTTGCGACGCACGATGCCGCCGTCAAAGTGACCGGCGTGCTTCTCAACCGGGTCGCCAGCCCGCGCCATAGCGCCATGGCGGCTCACGCGATCAACGCGGCCGGCATTCCGGTATTCGGCGCGCTTCCGCGCGACCCTGCGCTCGGGCTGCCGGAACGTCACCTGGGTCTCGTTCCAGCCGGCGAACATCCTGATATGACGCAGCGCATTGAGCGGCTGGCAGCCGCCGCCGAAACTCATTTCGATCTCGATGCCATCCTCGCGGGTGCGGCGCCGCTCCACTTGGCCGACTACTCGCGGCAAGCCGTGGCTTTGCCAGCGCCGGGACAGCGCATCGCGCTCGCCAACGATCGCGCCTTCAGCTTTATTTATCCGCATCTCGCTCAGGCGTGGTGCGCCGGCGGCGCGAAGATTCTTTCGTTTTCGCCCCTTGCCGACGAGGCGCCGCCGGACAACGCCGATTGTTGCTGGCTGCCCGGCGGCTATCCCGAGCTGCACGCCAACGCGCTCGCCGCGGCGCGAAATTTTTCGTCAGGCTTGCGCCGCTTTGCGGAAACAAGGCCGGTGCACGGCGAGTGCGGCGGCTACATGGTTTTGGGGGAAAGCCTGGAAGATGCGGCCGGCCGGCGGCATGCCATGACCGGCCTCCTTGGCCATTCGACGAGTTTCGCCAAGCGCAAGCTGCATCTCGGTTACCGCACCGTGCGGCTTCGCGCCGACTCCAGCCTCGGCCCGGCCGGCGCGCTCATTCGCGGCCATGAATTCCATTACGCGTCGCTGGTTTCGTCCGGCGGCGATGAGCCGTTCGCGGAGATTGTCGGCAACGAAAGCGCCGCGGGACCAACCGGCGGCCGCCGCGGGCACGTCACCGGCAGCTTCTTCCACGCCATCGCCGCCGACGCCTGATCTATTTGCTGTGCAGGATTTCCTCTTCCACGTCGCGCAACCGATCCTTGCCGAAAAAGATCTCGCGGCCGACGAAGAATGTCGGACTGCCGAAGGTGCCGCGATCGACCGCCTCTTGCGTGTTTTTTAGGAGCTTGTCCTTGATGTCCTGCTCTTGGGTACGCGCGAGCAGCCGTTCCGCATCGAAGCCTGATTCCTTGAGCGCGGACGCGACGACGGCGGGATCGTCCATGTCTTTCGGCTCCGCCCACATATGCTTGAACATTTCGTCGACGTAGCGCGCCAAGACGTTGTCGAGGTCGGCGGCGATCGCGCCGCGCATGATCAACAGCGTATTGACCGGGAAGAACGGATTCCATTTGAAGGTGCTGATGCCGTGACGGCGGATGAAACGTTGCAATTCGAGATGCTCGTATTGCAGCCGGTTCTTGATGCCCGCCAGCTTTTCCGCCGGCGAGCTATTGTTGGTGAGCCTGAAGACACCGCCCAGCAGGATCGGCACGTAGTCGAATTTGACTTTCGTGCGCTGCTCGACCTCAGGAACGACAAGATGCGCGAGGTAAGCGTTCGGGCTGCCGAAGTCGAACAGAAATTCCACCTTGGCCATTTCACCAGACCTCCCGGTACGGGCGCAGATCGAGCTCAAAAGTCCACGCGTCGCGCGGTTGCCGGTACAGTTGCCAATAGGCCTCGGCGACGGAGGCCGGATTCATCAATTGATCCGGCTCGAGATTCTCCAGCGCCTGCGGCCCGGCCTGCTGTTTGATGCGCTCGCGCACGAACGCCGTGTCGACGCCGGCGTCGATGATCAGATGCGCGACATGGATGTTCTTTGGTCCCAACTCGCGCGCCATGCTTTGCGCCACCGCACGCAGCCCGGATTTGGCGCTGGCAAACGCCGCGTAACCGATGCCGCCACGCATGCTCGCGGTCGCGCCAGTGAAGAAAATACACCCGCCCCCGCGCGGCAGCATCAAGCGTGCGGCCTCGCGGCCGGTGAGAAACCCGGCATAGCAGGCTAATTCCCACACTTTGCGGAACACCCGTTCGGTGGTGTCCAGCACCGGGAAATTGACATTGCCGCCGACGTTGAAAATGCAGACCTGGAGCGGCGCATGGGCGTCCGCTTCGCGCAAGAAGGCGGTAATGTCTTCCTCCTTCCGGGCATCGAGACCGCGCGCCACGATAGACCCGCCTGAGGCTTCGATATCGGCGACGAGCGGCGCCAGCTTTTCGGCATTGCGCCGGCCGGCGAAAATGACAAAGCCCTCGGCGGCGAACCTTTTGGCAATCGCGGCGCCGATGAAATCGCCGGCGCCGATCACAGCCGCGGTGGCGTTGCGCTTTGCCATGCTCTTCCCTCCCGGCGCGACCTTCCCCGGAAACGCCGTCGCTGCGTCTTACATTATGCGCGACTTGCGCCGATGCGAAGGCCGCCTATTGCGCATTCGGGCCGCAGCCAACTTGCCAATTGTTCGGCTTGCCGCCACCATGTCCCTGGGTGTTACTTAAGCTGTTGTGTGCGCCAACACCGAGGCTAGTGTGGCGGTTCAGAAGTCCGCATCATTTTGCCGGCCCTTCTCTGCGGACTTCTGAACCAAAGCCACACTAGATCAATAGATTTCCTAGTGTCCCTTTGATTCCGAAGTTCGCACAAGGGATTGCCGCCTAGTCAAGCGAACTTCGGAATCGGGACACTAGATCGTGCCGGGCGAAGCTAGCCACCTCGTAGCCGAAACCGCCACACGGATCCTTGCGGATTTCGCCGACCCTCAAACCGTCAACCGGGACGCGAGCGGCTCCTGGAAGGCGAAGCTTTGGGAGGCGCTCGATGCGGCCGGATTGCCTCTGGCCTGGGTGCCAGAGGCGCTAGGCGGTTCGGGCGCACGCAGCGCCGATGGTTTTGCCATTCTCGGCGCCGCCGGGCGCGTTGCCTTGGCGGCGCCGCTTGCGGAAACATTGGCGGCCGGCTGGCTTCTGACGCAAGGGGGTATCGAAGCGCCTGCGACAACGATGACGGTAGCCCCATGCCGGCCGCGCGAGCGCGTCGCCATCGACGCCGAAGGCAGGCTTAATGGCCGTGCCGCTGGCGTTCCCTTCGCGCGCGAAGCCCAGCATATCGCCGTGTTGGTCCATGATGGCGCGTCTGAACAAATCGCATTGGTGCAAAGCGATCAGTGCCGCGTCAGCGAGGGCCGCAATCTCGCCGGCGATCCGCTCGACACGGTTTTGTTTGAACGGGTCAAGCCTTTGCGCATTGCCGTGGTCCTGCCGGGCTTCACACCAGATTCCTTGATGCTGATGGGATCGGCGATCCGCAGCGTCGAGATCGCCGGCGCGCTCGAAACGATTTTGGCGCTCAGCGTCGCCTATGCCAACGAGCGCGTCGCCTTCGAGCGCCCGATCGCCAAGTTTCAAGCCGTGCAGCAAAATCTCGCGCGGCTCGCGGGCGAAACCGCCGCCGCCATCGCCGTTGCCGGTTCGGCCGCCGATGCCATCGCCGGGGCGAATCAATTCGATGATGATGTATTTCTGGAAGTTGTGTCGGCAAAAATCCGCACCGCCGAAGCTGCTGCCGAAGGCGCCGCGATTGCGCATCAGGTCTTCGGCGCGATCGGGTTTACGCAGGAGCACGTGTTGCACCGCTTTACCCTACGCATGCTGGGCTGGCGCGACGATTTCGGCAACGAAAGCTACTGGGCGAATGAGCTCGGCAAGCGCGCCGCGTGCCGCGGCGCCGACCAATTCTGGCCATGGGTGGCGTCGCGATGAGTACGGAATTGCGGTTTGACCCCATTCGCCTGCCGCCGGAATGCGCCGAACTTCGTAAACAAGTGCGCGCGTTTCTGACCGAACATATCGCGGCGGGCACTTTCGATCCGCACCAAGGCGGTCACGGCGAGTCGTACAACCGCGCCTTCAGCAAAAGCGTCGGCGCCAAGGGCTGGATCGGCATGACCTGGCCGAAGAAGTACGGTGGCCACGAGCGCAGCCAACTCGAGCGCTACGTGGTGACGGAAGAATTTCGGGTCGCCAATGCGCCGAGCAACTTGCATTTCGTCGCCGACCGGCAAAGCGGACCTATTTTGCTCAAATACGCACCCGAACACGTCAAGGAGGACATTCTGCCTCGCATCTGCCGGGGCGAATTGTGCTTCGCCATCGGCATGAGCGAGCCGGGCGCGGGCTCCGATCTGTTCGCAGCTAAAGCGAAAGCGGCCAAAGTCGACGAAGGCTGGCGCGTCAACGGCAGTAAAATTTGGACGACTAGCGCGCACGTTGCCGATTACATGCTGGCACTGTTCCGCACTTCGCCGCCGACCAAAGAAAATCGCCGGCACGGACTGACGCAATTCCTTGTCGACATGAAAACACCCGGCATCACCGTGCATCCGATCAATCAGATGACCGGCCTGCCCGGTTTCAACGAAGTGCTTTTCCAAGATGCGTTGATCCCCGACGATCATCTGTTGGGAGAGATCGACGGCGCCTGGAAACAAGCGACCAGCGAGCTTGCTTACGAGCGGAGCGGACCGGAGCGGTTTCTCGACACATTTTACGTCATGCTCGAACTGATCCGCGCGGTCGGACCTGAGCCGGATCTGCGCAGCGCCGAAGGTCTCGGCCGGCTGATCGCGCAACTCCACACCTTGCGCCGCATGTCGGTTTCAGTCGCCGGCATGTTGCAGGCTGGCAAGGAGCCGGTTGTGGAAGGCTCCATTGTCAAAGACCTTGGCACCCTTTGGGAGCAAAAACTGCCGGCGCGGGTGCGCGAGCTCGCGGCCTTCCTCGATCCGGAAATGACCAATCGCGCGACGCTCGATGAGCAGCTCGCGATCGCCACTACGATCGCGCCCAAGCTGACCATTCAAGGCGGTACGACGGAAATCTTGCGCGGCATTATCGCCCGCGGCCTCGGCTTGCGATAAAGGACAAAGCCGTGCCCGACATCGGATCCTTGCTTTGGCCGCGCTCGGTCGCCGTTGTCGGGGCATCCTCCGATACGCACGCCCTGCGCGGGCGGATTTTCGAAACGATCCGCGGCCAGCCATTTTCCGGGCACGTTTATCCGGTGAGCCGAAGCGCAACCGTCGTGCAAGGCGAGACCGCCTATCCGTCGGTCGATGCCATTCCCGAACGCCCGGACTTGGCAATCCTGATTGTGCCGGCCGCCTATGTCGTGGCCGAGCTCGAACGTTGCGGCCGCGCCGGCGTCAAAGCGGCGGCAATTCTCTCTTCTGGTTTCGCCGAAGCGGGCGAGAACGGCGCGCAGATGCAGCGTGAGATCGCAGTGATTGCGCAGCACTACGACATGGCGGTGAGCGGACCCAATTCCGAAGGCTTCACCAACATCGCGGCCGCGCTTTGCGCGAACTTCAGTCCCGCTTCAGACAAGAGCGCGGGCCCGCTGGCGCCGCTCCGCCCGTTGGGCGGCGGCCAGGTCTCGGTGATTTCGCAAAGCGGCGGGCTTGGCTTTGCGTGCTTTGATCGCGCCCGGCCGCGGC
>DATNNI010000065.1:0-6931 GCA_035601915.1 Xanthobacteraceae bacterium | reverse complement strand
ATAAGGTGGCGGCCAAGCTGATGCGGACTTCTGAACCGCCACACTAGTGTCCCGATTTCCGAAGTTCGCATGACCAAGCGGCAATCCCATGTGCGAACCTCGGAATCAAAGGGACACTGGCAAACGTGATAATCAAGTGTGGCTTTGGTTCAGAAGTCCGCATGATAAGGTGGCGGCCAAGCTGATGCGGACTTCTGAACCGCCACACTAGTGTCCCGATTCCGAAGTTCGCATGATCAAGCGGCAATCCCATGTGCGAACTTCGGAATCAAAGGTTAGCAAACCTATTGATCAAGTGTGGCTTTGGTTCAGAAGTCCGCGTGATAAGGTGCCGGCAAGAATGATGCGGACTTCTGGACCGCCACACTTGTTTGCCGGCGCCCGGTGGCTCTGCTGAAATGAAATTTGCTTAAATGAGCGCAACGCAAGCGCCCCGTACGGCCATCGGCCAGGGCGGCCGGATTTTTATTTTCGGCTTTCTCTCGGCGATCGCGCCGCTGTCCATCGACATTTATCTGCCGGCACTGCCGACCATGCGGACGGCGCTCGCCGCCAACGAGGCGCAGACGCTCTACACGCTGTCGACCTTCTTCATCGGCTTTGGCGGCGGCCAGTTGCTGTTCGGGCCGTTGACCGACCGCTTCGGGCGGAAGCGGCCGCTGCTGTGCGGCCTCGCCGTTTACATCGTTGCGTCGGCCGGCTGCGCGCTGGCGCCGAGCATCGCCATGCTGGTTGCCTTTCGCTTCATCCAGGCGCTTGGCGGCTCCATCGTCCCCATTACCGTGCAGGCGATGGTGCGCGATCTCTATGCGCGCAACGAGAGCGCTCGCATTCTATCGCTCAATCTCCTGGTGACGGCTTCGGCGCCGATTGTGGCGCCGCTGATCGGTGGCCAGCTGCTGTTGTGGCTCGATTGGCGTTTCATCTTCTGGGTATTGGTGGCTTTCGGCGCGCTGGCGTTCATCGCCGCACTGGTGCTCCCGGAAACGCTGGCCGTCGCGCGGCGCAGCGAGGCTAATCCGCTGACGCTGGTACTCGGCTATGCCGCGCTGCTGCGCAACCGCCGCTATCTCGGCTACGTCGCCTGCTCGACGTCGTACTTTTGCTGCCTGTTTGCTTTCATCGCCGGCTCGCCGTTCGTCTACATCGAATATTTCGGCGTGCCGGCGCAATTCTACGGCTTCCTGTTCGGCGTCAATATGGTCGGCATGATCGCGACCACGTTCGTCAACAGCCGCATTGTGATGCGGCGCGGCGCCGATCCGCTGCTGCGCACGGCCTGCGCGATCGGGGCGGCGGCGAGCCTTGTTCTGCTCGCGACCGGCGTCACCGGCTTTGGCGGCGTGCCCGGCATTGCCGTGCCGCTATTCGTGGTTCTGTCGCTCCTCACCATGGTCGCCTCGAACGGCATTTCCGGCGCGCTCGCGGTTGCGCCGAGCGCCGGCGCGGCGGCGGCGCTGGCGGGCGCGCTGCAGTTCGGCGGCGGCGCGTTCATCAGCGCGGCGACCGGCTGGCTCGCCGACGGCACGCCGCGGCCGATGACCGCCATCATCTGCGCCGGCGCGGTGCTCTCGCTGACCGCCAACCTGCTGCTGCTCCGCAAGGCGCGCGATTAACGCAGAGTCCGCTGACGACTGTTGGCGCGCGGCGCTTCACTCCCTCGCCCAGCTTGCGGGGAGAGGGGGCGTCACCGAGAAGCTCAGAATCGCGGTGCGGCCCCCTCTCCCGGATTGCGTCGCTTCGCTCGCAATCCGACCTTTCCCCGCGCGGCGGGCAGAGGTGAATGCCGGTGTAGCGTTTCGGCGCGCCCGTACTGGCGTTTTCGCGGCTCATGTTCTACACACGCGCCGCAACCGGCTTGCTCCCCTGGAGAGGTGGCAGAGTGGTTGAATGCACCGCACTCGAAATGCGGCATACGGGCAACCGTATCGGGGGTTCGAATCCCTCCCTCTCCGCCAGTAAGCAAAATCAATAGCTTAGATGATCAGAAATTGAACTTGTAGTTGATGCCGGCGCGAAGGATGTCTTCGACGAGCGGGACACTAGTGGCCATGCCGCAACTCGTACCAGGGCAGGGTTGGTTGCTGGGCTCGACATGGAGATACTCGACCTTGCCAGTCCAGTTCTCCAAGAAGGCGAATTCGACGCCTGCGCCAGCCGCCCAGCCAACTTGCGTTCCCGTGACGTGGGGCCACACCCCTCCGGCGTTAACCTCGCGATTGATTGCGGCGACACCGCCCGTACCATAAAACAGTATTCGATCGAACGCATAACCGGCCCGAGCGCGCCCTGTGGTGAGCCAATTACTCTCGCTTATGGTGCCCTTCTGCTTTGTCCAATCGCCATCGCCCTCAATGCCGAGCACAAAATGACCCCATTGATAATTGGCACCAATCGTGCCGCCGAGTTGCCATCCGTCCATGCTGAAGGGGCCATTCCCCGTAAATATGGCAGGGTCGGACCAATAGCTGTTGGCGAAAGCGAAGCCGCCGTTGATGCCGAGATAGACGCCACCCCAATTGTAGATCGGCGCGGTGGTCGGAAAATAAGCGGGGGGTGCCTTTGGAGCCATTGGCGGGGGAAGATCGGCCGCAAACGCCTGTCCCCCGCCTGCGAGCGCGAGGGCTACCCCAATCAAATGCCGTTTCATGCCACTCTCTCTACACCGCGATTGTTGTCCGTCCGTTAGCGCTACGCAACCGTCCACGACCTCAAGGAGGAACTTCCACCGCCGGCCGTGCTCAATTCGCCACACCGGTCGTGGATTTTTTGGTCTAAGCCCGGCAGCAGGCACAAGGGTCAGGCTCCGGAGAGAGCCGGCTGGCCTCGCGATTGTCAAAGGGGTCTTGAAAAACCCGAATAATCTTAGGAAAACGCAACGCGACAGAGGCGTGGCCTTCGCCCCGCCCTCAAAACTTCTATGCCTCGGTCCTTATTAGCTAATACGCGCGTTCGCATGAGGCCTAAAAGTGGATTGGGCGGCAAGGGACCCAGGCCGTGCCCTCGCGGCGTTTTTAGAACCGCTCCGCAAGATCATCTAGACCCAGGTGGCAAAATTGGAGGCCCTTGCGTCTACTGGGTGTTCACATCTAAGGGCTGGGGAATATCTACTGGCACTCCGGGAAACCATGAGTACCACTCGGTTGATCGAGGCCTGGCGTTCCAACCAGGCCATAAACGCAAAGCAAGACGCTGAACCGATCAGGGTACATATCGCCCGCGCTAAGGGCTTTTGGCGCGAGAAAAAAGCCGTCCGCCAAGTGCTGGGCCAAGCCGGTGACAGCCCAACCGCGTCAGGGTTTCGGGCCGACGATTTCTAACTGGAGCTTTAACGGCGGCGTGGCCATCCCGTAGGCCCGCCGTTGCAGCGCGATTTCGATGTGCTTAGCATCGGGATTGAGCGCGGCGAAATACTGTCGGCAGGCGGCGTCAGAAATGGTGCCTTCATCGAAGCAAATGCCGACATACCCTTTGTGAATGAGTTCGTCGGGAAAGTTGATCCAGGGCGAATAGGCCGGATTGAAATCGGCGAACATTTTTGGATGGTCGGCACTGTAGAACACGACGTGCGAAGCGATGTCGAAGTGGCCGGCGACGATTGGCAAGGGCGAATGGAACTGCTCGCGCCAGATGCGGGTGATTTCGACCGCCGCTTCGCTGAACGGGCGATAGAGTCCGTCGTCGGGCATAATCTTAAAGCGCGCCCACGAGTAAACCGGAGCGCCGAACAATTGAGCGAACGTGAACACAGCGGCAACCCATACGGATACGACAATCGCTCTTCGCGTCACCAGGATCATCGGCAGAAACGATGCGACCGCGATGGGTACCAGAAAGAACAGGGAATCGCCCCAATAGAGCTGCATCGAGACTTTGAGGGCCAGCGCCAGCAGCGCTGGGCCAAAAACGAGAATGGGAGCAACGATGGCAACGATTGCCCTGTCTTCGCTGGCCCGTGGTGCACCAATCACCTTGCGAAAGCGCCAGGGCCAGAGTGCGATGGCAGCCCCAACAAGGCAAAAAGCAAGGAAGCCGAAGTGCTGGCTGAAATAGTCGCTGATGCTCGTCGCACGCCAGTGCGAGCCAACGAGGCTGTCGATCCAACGCAGCGTCGAAAAGTCGTTATTCACCAGCCAGAGTACGTGTGGGACTACACCCAATACCAACACGATGACCGCGGCGTATGGCGCTGGATTTGAAAAAAAGCGCCGCCGCCCAGGAAGCAGCACCGCGGCGATCGCCAGGCCGACCAATCCGAACGATGCCGAATAATACGTCAGCATCCCGGCCACTGCGGCAAGACCAAGGGCGAGCCCCCGCATCAGCGTCGGCCTTTCATAGGCGCGCAGGAACAGCCAGATCGTTAGCGGCAGGATAGCCAATAGGACCTGAGTATTGTTGAAGCGGTCCGAATTCGCCGCAATGTAAACCGGGTAAAGCATCATCACGAACAAGACGAGCGTTGCGCGCCTTCGGCCAAGCACACGCTCACCGATCAAATAAACCGAAATCAGCGAGCAGCCGATCATCACTTCGGACAGAGCGTACGAAGACCAGTTGGCCGCCGGGAACACCCGATACCAAAGTCCCGCAATCCAGCCGGTCAGCGGTGGATGGCGGCCATAACCGAGAAGAAATTGCTGTCCCCAGGCGTAGGCTTCCGTGCAGTCCACCCAAAGAGACTCGGCCGGCTTCATCAGCACAAGGCTGAACAAGTTGATCAGTCGAGTGATGGCGATAGCGGCAACTGCAGATGCTGTTGCCGTACGCGGCTGCAGCAGCGTAGCAGCGATCCAGATATTGATACGGCCGATACGGCCACGCCGCACTCCGACAGAACCCCGTTCCGGCACGTCTCTATTCCTCGTTCTTCCGGCTGACGATCGCCGGTTTTCATGTTTCTTGCCATAAAAGGCCGACGGTTTCGAGCGCTGTGGCCCGCGCGTGCTGCAATCGAGTTCGAACTTGAATTTCTATCCGCCGCCCGTTGAAAACTTCCTGCTCGCCCGAGCCTATGAATTTGAACGCCACATCGTGACACCGGTAGCCATCCGATTTCGGCGCACTGATATAGGGATCTTCGCGGTAAAGAGTGTGGGCTGAATTTCTCGGGAACGGGTCAGTCAGTGCGTTGACGCCTTCAATAGTCGGCTAAGATCACACGGCAACCGGCTAAATCAAATGTGTAGGGCTGGCGCCAGTGTCCGCGCTGACTGGGGGCGGCCTCGGCGGTCGCGCTTCGGTACATCCCAGTTTCGGCGTTCGCCTTGGACGGTGTTATGTTCTGATGGGCGGATGAGCGTCCTACTCCAATAACGGGCGTCCCCGGTTCCCGCAACGGCGGCCTCCCTCTCCGCCACCCTGCGCCCTTTCGGGCTTCGGATTTTTTGACCGCCATCTTAACCGGCTGATCACCACGGCCGCCGATTGTTCCGCGAAGGCCTGGCGGCATTGACGGCGGCGACGTTCAATTGTTTGAGGAGCCGAAAGGGCGCGTGCAATGAGCGAGATCAGCACCAAGCTAATCGAAACGCGCGAGCGGCAGATTAGGAAGGCCGAGCGCATTGCAACCGATAAGCGCGGGGACCCCAACACCCGCGCTGTCGCCGCCGCCATGGTTATGAAGTTGCGCAGGGAGGCAGCGCAGGCCGAGTGCATCGAACAAAACCCGCGCACTGAACGAGCGTAGGTCGAGCGGCCGGGACCAAAACAAAGCACGGTGCCTTATCGCATCGTCGAATAAGCGAATCATGTCACGTCATGTCGCGACAAGGCCACCACCGCCGTCGCCTGTCCCGCTCCGACCAGGGGTTACAGCGAACGGCGTGCGCGAAATCGTGACGTTGTTGCTCCGGTCGTGCACCACGGTGGAGCGCGAGCGGCCAAATGGATGACGCGCAAGCCCGACGTTGGCTGACATCGCTATTCGATGGCGCTGCCGCTTTGACCGATGAACAAATCCGCGAGGGCGCGCGGCTCTGCGCCAGCACGATGGACGCGCAACGGCGACTCGCGGAAGCAAAGCAAGGCGAGGATACGAGGGCCGCGCAGGAACGGCTGGAGCAATGCAGGCCGCTTTGGGATGACTTCATACAAGTGCACGGCCTGACCGCGAAGCGCAGCGCTTAACCGCGTCGGAAGTCTCCTCCCGTACGCGCGCCCGCGACGACTTTTCCCTTGCGGGCCGGCATCGGCAGCCCGACCATAAGCTTAAGCGCGGCGAAAGGGCGAAATCGCCGCGGGGGAGCGACCCGATGATAAAAATCTCCGAGCTGTTGGTGCGCAAGAAGGACGTGAGCCGCGGCGAATTCCACGATTATTGGAAACGCGTGCACGGTCCGCTGGTCATGTCGATCCCGGAGATTCGGCGCCACGTCGTCAAATACGTCCAGTCGCACACCCAGCCGGACTGGTTTTCGTTTCTCGCCGGAGACGGGCCGGCCTTCGACGGCGTTGCCGAAGTCTGGTGCGACAGCATTGCCGACGCGCAGCTTATGTTTGAAGAGCCGAAATTCGCCGAGTTAGTAGTGCCGGACGAAAAGCAGTTCCTCGACATGAGCGGGACGGTCATTCTGCTGATGTCGCAGCATCTGATCTACCAGCGGCCGGCGGCGCCCATTCATGGCGGGGTGAAGCTGTTCGAACTGCCGGCGCGGCGGCGCGAAATGACGCGTTCCGAATGCCACCGCCACTGGCGCGACATCCACGGACCGCTCGTGCTGCGCTCTGCCGAGATGATCAGGCGGCTGCGCCGCTACGTGCAATCGCATTCCTTGGCGGACGGCGCCGGCGGGTTGCCGCCGATGCGCTACGACGGCATGGCCGAACTTTGGTTCGACACCATCGACGACCTCAAGGCGTGCTTCGGGCGGCAATATATGGAAGCCGTTCACCCGGACGAACCGCGCTTCGTCGATCCTTCGCGCAGCAG
>DATNNI010000064.1:0-3659 GCA_035601915.1 Xanthobacteraceae bacterium | reverse complement strand
ACACAATCAGCAGAACGAGCATGACGTCGACGAACGGCGTGACGTTGATGTCGCTCATTACCGCGCGGCGGCGGCGCCGATGCCGGCCGCCCGATGGCGCACTAACAACGTTCGCAGCCACGCCCTACCCTCCCCCGCGCTCGTCGATCTGACGCGACAGGATCGCCGAGAACTCGTCAGCAAAGCCTTCCAAACGCTGCGCCTGCCGGTTCACGTCGGTCGTGAACTTGTTGTAAAAAATCGTTGCCGGAATGGCGGCAATGAGGCCGATTGCGGTCGCGAATAGCGCCTCGGCGATGCCAGGTGCGACCACCGCGAGCGAGGTATTTTTCGACGCCGCAATCGACTGAAAGCTCGTCATGATACCCCAAATCGTGCCGAAAAGGCCGATAAAAGGTCCGGCCGAGCCGACGGTGGCCAGCACCAGAAGCCAGCGCTCCATCAATTCGACTTCGCGCGCGATGGCGACATCCATCACTTTCTCGATGCGCATTTGCAGGCCGGCAATCGAGCGCGCGTGACCTTCGAAACTTCTCTTCCATTCGCGCATGGCGGCGACGAACAGCGCGCCGGTCGAGTGTCCCGGCTTGGTCGAAAGCGAGTTGTAAAGCTCCTCGAGCGATTGGCCCGACCAAAACGCCTGCTCAAAACCGTCGGCCGCTTTGCGAAACCGCGCAAACAGCATGGTCTTGTCGATGGCGATCGCCCATACCCACACCGAGCAAACAAGCAAGCCGGTCATCACGGTCTTGACCAGCCAATGCGCTTGCCAAAACAGGTGGAACAACGACAGATCGGAGGAGGTCAGCGGCAGGGCCGACGCGGAGACATCGGCAGCATTCATCGGTGCGTCCCCTTTTCGCAGTCCGGGCGGGCCAACGATGGCAATGCGCCCCGCGTCGGGACCAAAGGCAACGGCCGCCGCACCTTACGCGCCGACCAAGACCTGAAATTTCGCAAGGACCCAAGCCGGACCCGTGACCGGCGGGTTCGAAATCATCGCGAAACTTGGCCAAACTAGGGCGCAACCCCGTACTTAGCGCCTAGCCAAGCCTAGTTGTGCTTAATGCGCCGTTAAAGCGGCGCCAACGCCGTACAGCCTTCGCGAAGCCACTCGAAAAATGGGAGGGCCGTCGCATCGCTTGGCGCGATGGACGGCCCACGAAACCTCGGCGTCGAAGGGAAGTTTAGCTCTGCGGCGGCGCTTGCGGCCCGTCGCCGGTCGGACGGTTGCGGCGCTCGTTCATAAACTGATCGAACTCGGCGCGGTCTTTGGCAAAGCGCAGCCGGCCAAGAAAATCCTTGAATTCGCGCTGTTCGTCTTCGAGCCGGCGCAGCGTCTCGGTGCGGTAATCATCGAAGGCCCGATTGCCGCTGGAAGCCACGCCCCAAAAATCGCCGCCGCCCTTGAATTGCGCCATCTTGGAGCGCACGCGATCCATTTTCTCCTGCATGCGGCTCATCTTGTTTTCCCAGCGATCCATGTGGGGGTCGAAGCCGCCCATCGGCCCACTCCCTGCAAACATCGGACGACGCCAGCAGCCGAACCCGCCGCGCGCGATCAAGAACCCAAGAATGATGAGGCCAACCGGCCACCACCAAATGAAGCCCAAAACCATCAGGACGAGTGCCATGGCACAACTCCGATTGTGAATGTAAATAACATTTACATCGAGACTTGGAGGAGTCAAGGGCTATCGTTATCGTCGAAGCGGCCCCTGTGGATCGCCGCCTATGTTGGGAATCCACTTCGCATCCGCCAGTGGCGAGGACGATTATTTTGCCGCCGAAATACCTAAACCCTTCAGATAAATCAGGGTTTCGGCTTCCAAAAGCTCTTCCGGCGACATCGGCAAGCTGCGCCGCGCCGCATCGCCGCGCCCGAACAGCGAGGCGATGCCATGCGCGACAGCCCAGATATGCAGCGCGACCATGAGAGCCGGCGGACGGTCACGCGGCGGCATTTGCGCACAAAGCGTTTCGGCGGTCGCGCGTAACACCGCGAACGCGCGGTCGCCCGCCTCGCGCAGCTCCGGATTTGGTGCAAGCGGCACGCCCGCTTCGAACATCGCCGAGTAATACGCGGGCTCGGCGCGGGCGAAATCGAGGTAAGCTTTGCCCAAGCGCTCAAGGGCAACGAACACATCGGGACGGCCGTCGTCCCAGGCCTTGCTCAGCGCATTCCCGAACTGATGAAAACCGCGCAACGCCACATTGGCGAGAAGCTCGTCGCGGTCGCGAAAATGCCGGTAAGGCGCGGCCGGACTGACGCCCGCCCAACGCGCGGCTTCCGCGAAGGTAAAACCGGCCGGACCTTTCTGCGCAATCAGTTCGAGCGCGGCGCGAAGCAGCGCTTCTTTGAGATTGCCGTGGTGATAGCCGCGGCTTTCCTTGTCGTCCTTCGACCACCTCATGTAAATAGTCCTTACATGAGTTCGGCCGACAGGTCGATATTCGGTGGGTTTAATGCCTACGCCGTCGCGGCGCTGTTAGCGGCAGATCGGCGAATAGGGTTGGGCCACCCGGCTGTGCGCCCTCGATTTCCAGGAGCCGAAGCTTGGTGCGAATTCCCCCGGGCGCGGAAAAGCCGCCGATTTTGCTCCCGGCCGCGAGCACCCGATGACAGGGCACGATGATCGGGAACGGATTGTGCCCGAGCGCCTCGCCAACGTCGCGGGCCAGCAGCCGATCGCCTAAACGCTCGGCGATCTCGCCGTAGGTGAGTGTCGCGCCGGCAGGAATCTTCTGCGCGACCTCATAGACCCGGCGCTGCAAGTCGGAGAGGCCGGTCATATCCAGCCGGGCATGGCCGAAATCGCGCGGGCTGCCGGCGAGCAGCGCCACGATATCATCGATTACCGACCGCACATCAGGCGGTGGCGAAGCTTCGCGCGCGGCCGGATGGCGCCGCAACATGCGGGTGCGCGTCGCCTGCTCGCTGCCTTCGGGAAAGCCCACCCCGGCGATGCCGCGCGCGCTCCAGGCGATTGCGCAACGGCCGATCGCGGTATCGAACAGGGCAAAGGCAATCTCGCTCATCAACGCAATATAGTGTGTGCGCCTGCGCCGGCGACCCGAAATCTGCAACGAAGGGCGCGGCGGACGCTACGGCTGCGCGGCGTCATGGTCGGCCTTCATGGCGATGCGCAGCGGTTTTGGGATCGGCCGCGCGCGGCCCTCGCTGATGAAGGCGACCCGGACATTCGCTTCGACCAGAAGCTCGTCGCCGCGCACGACGCGCTGGCGCAGCGTAACCGAGGCGCCTTTGACCTCCTGCGGATCAGTGACGACGTCGAGCAGGTCGTCCATG
Organism: Xanthobacteraceae bacterium; assembly: GCA_035601915.1. Classification (GTDB taxonomy): domain Bacteria; phylum Pseudomonadota; class Alphaproteobacteria; order Rhizobiales; family Xanthobacteraceae; genus BOG-931. Next base: position 349 of record DATNNI010000064.1, on the reverse strand, counting down.
CGTGCCGGTTTGAGAAACGTCAGATTCATCGAGTACACGACGAACGCGAATCCCGGCGCTTCCTTTTCCGTCGCCTCGAACAGCGCGCGATGGTCGGCGCCGATCAGCCGCAAATAATTCGTACGCCCGCGCTCCATGTAGCGCAGATAATTGGCGTGATAGACAATGCCGGTGAAGTCGGTGTCCTCATAATAGACGCGCACGGTGAGGACGTGACGGCCGTCGCGGATTTCGCCGTCGAGAAGGGCGGAGCGCTGATCATTCATCGGTGAAATTCTTCATCCACATCCATGCGGCCGTCGATTACCCGGACGACGGTAATCTGCTCGGGATCCACGGTGTAAAAAAC